>NZ_AKFU01000055.1:0-1393 GCF_000277625.1 Clostridium sp. MSTE9 | reverse complement strand
AAAACAATCATCGGCTATGCCAGTGAATTTCTATTTTTGAAATACTTTTAGGGATTTGAAGTTGGATCAGCGATCATCGTAAGAAAATCAAAGAGAAATATAAATAGATAAGAGAAGAGAAAATAGTATTCCATTTTATGTTTTTTACTGCTGGGCACTTTTTGCACAGCTTTATATTTGAAAGAAGTTTGCTTTTGGAAAAAAGCAAACAGGAAATAACCAAGTAACACACCTAGGGTATTCATGAGCAGATCATTGATATCTGGGGTCCGCAGACAAAAAGCCTGCAGAACTTCAATCGAACAAGAAAAACCGATCCCCCATAAAAGCGTAGAGTGAAGACGGTTTTTCGGAGCAAGAAAAGGGAACAAAAGCCCAAAGGGTACAAATAGAAGAATGTTTGCAAAATATTGAGAAGGGTCTGAAAAGAGATCAACAAAAGGAATCAAGTTCACAGTCATCGTAGAGGGCTTAAAGTATACAGGGTTCTGCAAGAAAAATAGTATTCTTGTGATGCCGCCGATTTGCAGAACAAAAATCAGATAAGAGAGAAAGAAATATTGGATTGCCCAGTAGCACCAATTCCCTTTTCCACCGTTTTTTTGAATTAAAAAAAGAACCAGCGGGATAGAAAAGACAAGAAGGCAAATCCACATGGGTAAAATTCTGATTAAATAGTAGAGTACAGTACCGAACATAATAACCTCCGCCAAGTAAATATAAACTATATCATTAATTATAAATTGCATTTATTACATTTACAAGCAAAAAAGTTAAATAATTACATTATTGACAAATTATGTAAACTGTTGTATTATATAAACATAAAAATTATAAGGAGTTGTTAATTATGAAAAAAATGTTACGTTCATTGTTGTCAGTAATGATGATGACTGCTCTGCTTTGCAACTTCGTGGTTTTTGGTCAAACTGCAAATCAAAGTTTGGTTAGTTCTCCGGATTATCTGGTGGATACAGGTGCGCAAAGCACGATAAGCCCTTATGGAGCTACGCGTCCAGGAACTGTATATGATGTTTCGAAGAACGGAGCTTATAAATTCTCTGGCGTTTGTGGGAATGGAGGGTCTGTTTATACAGAGTATTTAATTGTTGGAAAATATACCTATAATGTTAGTATTACGAATGATTCGAGCTCTCCTGGGAAGCTCACATACCGAATCTATAATTTTTCTTCTAATGATGAATTAGTAACATCCGGAACTGTAGCGCCCGGAAAGACCGAGAGCTTTACGGTTGGTGGCCTTTCTCAGACATCAAAAATTTATATTAAATTCACGAGTTCAGGGAGTGGATTAACAAGTTTGTCTGGATCCATTGGCTAAGTTAATTTGTTTAGCGTGAATAGCAAATATTGATTGTATAATAAAAAAGCT
>NZ_AKFU01000054.1:0-154898 GCF_000277625.1 Clostridium sp. MSTE9 | reverse complement strand
GCAGTACTAATCGGTCGAGGGCTTGACCATAAATTCTTGGTTGGGCCTTGCTCAAATCGCTTTCTTCTGTTTCTTCTTTATTCAGTTTTCAGTGCCCGAAGGGTACGAAAAGATTGGCGAAGGGCTGCGAGCACATCTGCCGAAAGGCAGTGAAAACTCCAAGTTTTCGCTTGGCAAGCACCATTAGCTCAGTTGGTAGAGCACCTGACTCTTAATCAGGGTGTCCCGGGTTCGAGTCCCTGATGGTGCACCAAAAAGAAGTCAGGCGGGGGTCTTTGAGAGGATCTCTGACCTCTGCACCTGGCTAAGGCTGAGATGTGGCCCGTTGGTCAAGCGGTTAAGACACCGGCCTCTCACGCCGGTAACGGGGGTTCGATTCCCCCACGGGTCACCAAAACAATCTTTTGAAGTAGTCGTAAGAAACAGGAAACTGTTTTTACAATATCCGACAGGAAGGCGAAAACCTCCTCTGCGGAACATAGTTGGTGTCGATGACGGTGAGGGTCCACCTGTTCCCATTCCGAACACAGAAGTTAAGCTCATCAGTGCCGAAGATACTTGGCTGGTAACGGCCCGGGACAATAGGATGACGCCAACACTGATATTCCTCAATAGCTCAGCCGGTAGAGCATGCGGCTGTTAACCGCAGGGTCGTTGGTTCGAGTCCAACTTGGGGAGCCAAAGAAAACCACCAGTAATTACTGGTGGTTTTTTCTTTGCTTTTTCATTTTGAAGTAAAATCAAATGGAATTATGTGAAATGATTATTGTGAAATGGATGGCAAGTTACCAAGATTATTGCTTTCCTCACCATCGGGCAAAGAGCGAAGATACTCACTGCCATTTCTTGTGGCAACGGCAACTCCTCGAATTGCTCCAGCCTTGGCCAATTCTACACCCTGCTCCTTCGAGATGATTTGTCCGCTGGAAAGCTGATAGCCCTCAATGCGGCCGCTGTGCTTTACCAGCTGTGTAATAGACTGTGCATCGGGCTTCGGTGTGGGTGTAACGGCGTTAATATTCATTGGTAAATTTTCGACAGATTGATTTTCTTGATTATCCATACGATCACTCCTTGCCATATAGTTTGTCGGAATTCCCTTGAAATATTACGTTGAAAATCTTTCTAAAAAATCCTTTGAAGCACAACTTTTTGATATTGATCAAGGGACTCTTTTGAGCTCCTTTTTTTCGCATCAGTTTGTGTGAGAATCTGATTTGCTGAGCGCGCTCCACCCAATATTTTTGTGAAAGAGATGTCATTGTTTGGAAATCGTGTTATAATAACCTCACGGCGCAAGCCGAAGCGGAGCTTCGGGCGCCTGGGAGAACATGGAATCATCAGTCGTGAGAAAAACGAAAATTGTTTCTTTGATGCGGACTGAGTAGAGAACGGATGATATAATCACTTCGCGCTGTTCATGAAAATCTGATTTTGATATCGATATGGGAATAATATCATCGAAAATTTCCTTAGAGAAGGGCTGGATCAATTTTGCGGGAACTCGGCAAATACTTAAAATCGTATCGTAAACAGGTCATTCTTGGCCCAATATTTAAATTGATTGAAGCCATATTTGAGCTGATTATTCCAATCGTAACCGCGCGGATCATCGATGAAGGTGTTCGCCGGGGAGATATCGCCTATGTTTGGAAGATGGGCGGTGTCATGCTGCTGCTCGGCGTTGTGGGTCTGTGCTTTGCGCTGGTGTGTCAGAAGATGGCCGCGGTGGCCTCACAAGGCTTTGGAACGGTTTTGCGCGGGGAATTATTTCGCCATATCAATACGCTCTCTTATGCAGAACTTGACCGTTTTGGCACGCCGTCGCTGATTACCCGCCTGACGAACGATGTCAATCAGCTTCAGCTGGCGGTTGCGATGCTGATTCGTCTGGTGGTGCGCGCGCCATTTCTGGCTGTAGGCGCTGTCATTATGGCGATGACGATCGATGTGCCGCTGGCGTTGATTTTTGTGGTGGCCACTCCACTGATCGGCCTCGCTCTGTATCTGGTGATGAGCCGTTCCGTTCCCTTCTTCAAGGCGATTCAAAAAAAGCTGGACGCCATTTCCCGTTTGTCGCGAGAAAGCCTGTCCGGCGTGCGGGTCATCCGCGCCTTTTCCCGCCAGGAACAGGAAACCGAACGATTTACAAACGCGGCGGACGAACAGGCTGCCGCGGCAATTCGGGTCGGCAAGCTTTCCGCGCTGCTGAATCCGATTACGTTTGCCATTATCAATTTTTCGATTCTGGCGATTGTGTGGTATGGCGGGTTCCGCGTCGATACCGGTATCGTTACACAGGGCCAGATCGTGGCTTTGATTAACTACATGAACCAGACGCTTCTTGCCCTCGTGGTGGTCGCAAATCTCGTGGTGATCTTTACAAAGGCTTCAGCCTCTGCTGCCAGAGTCAACGAGGTGCTGCATACCGAAACCACCGTTCAGGAGTCTGATTCCGCGGCAGAGCCGCAGCCGGTTTCCGGTGCATCAAAAGTAGAGTTTCACGGCGTCAGCTTTTCGTATCATCTTCCCGGAGAATATGCTTTGCAGGACTGCAGCGTCGCAATCGCCGCCGGAGAAACGATAGGGATCATCGGCGGTACAGGTTCCGGAAAATCGACTCTGGTGAATCTGATCCCCCGCTTTTACGACGTCACAAAAGGCCAGGTCCTGCTGGACGGAGTGGATGTGCGGGAATATCCGTTTGCTGTGCTGCGCAGCCGGGTCGGTATTGTTTTGCAGCAGTCTGAGCTGTTTACCGGAACCATCCGCAGCAATCTGCAATGGGGCAATGCGGCGGCCACGGATGAGGAATTGTGGCAAGCCCTGAAAACAGCGCAGGCGGAGGATTTTGTGCGCGCTCTGCCGAAGGACCTATCCTCGCCGGTCAGTCAGGGCGGCAAAAATTACTCCGGCGGCCAGCGCCAGCGCCTTGCGATTGCGCGAACCCTGGCGGCAAATCCACAGGTGCTGATTCTGGACGACAGCTCCAGTGCGCTGGATTTCGCAACCGACGCAGCTTTGCGGCGTGCCCTTCGCAATGATACGGCCGGTACGACGGTTCTGATTGTGTCCCAGCGGGTCAGCTCCATCCGCCATGCGGATCGCATTATTGTCTTGGACGACGGGGCCGTTGCCGGTATCGGCACACACGAAGAGCTGATGCAAAGCTGCTCTGTCTATCAGGAAATCTGCCTGTCGCAGATGAACCGCGAGGAGGTGGCCAGATGAATCGCTCGGTACTCAGGCGAATTGTCGGCTACATGAAGCCGTATTTTGCTTATCTTGTGGGCGCGCTGATCTGCGCGATCATTTATATCTCGCTTTCTTTGTATGCCCCGATTCTGATTGGCCATGCGGTAGATCAGATTGTTGCTCCCGGCCAGGTCAATTATGAAAGGATGCGCCAAATTCTGCTGCTGCTTGCCGCGACAGTACTGGTCAGTGCGCTGTTCCAGTGGGTTATGACGTACTGTACCAATCAGGCGACCTACCGCACGATGCGTGATTTGCGCGTGCAGGCCTATGAGAAGGTGAACCACCTGCCGCTTCGGACTATTGACAGCCATGCGCACGGCGATCTTGTCAGCCGTGTCGTTAACGATGTGGACCAGGTATCCGACGGTCTGCTGCAGGGGATTACCCAGCTGTTTACCGGTGTGGTCACCATTGTGGGCACGCTGCTGTTTATGCTGACGATCAGCCCGGTCATTACGCTCGTGGTGGTGTGCATCACGCCGCTGTCCCTGTTTGTGGCCGCTTTTATTGCCAGAATTTCGCGTAAGCGCTTTTTTGATCAGCAGGCGTGTCAGGGGGAGCTCAGCGGATTAATCGAAGAGATGATCAGCGGAATCAAAACGGTGCGCGCGTTTCACTATGAAAACCGTGCGGAAAGCACGTTTGATGAAATCAATTCCCGCCTGTACGAGGCGGGGGAGAAAGCCCAGTTCAATTCCTCGCTTTCGAATCCCTCCACCCGGTTCGTCAACAGCATCGTGTATACCTCCGTTGCGGTGATCGGTGCCATCTGCGCCATTACCGGCGTTCCCGCGCGATTGAGTGTGGGGCAGATCACCAGCTTTCTGGCCTATGCCAACCAGTATACCAAGCCGTTTAATGAGGTGACTGCTGTGCTGACGCAGATTCAGACTGCGTTTGCTTCGGCCCGGCGCCTGTTCGAGGTGCTCGATGAGGAAGAGGAGCCTGCGGAGCCGGCCGACGCACAGGAAATTCATAACGGGGGCAGCCATCAGGTGGAGTTCCGGGATGTCGCTTTCTCTTATCGGCCCGGGACGAAGCTGCTGCAAAATATCAATCTGGCCGCTCACGCGGGGCAAAGGATCGCCATTGTAGGGCCGACCGGCTGCGGCAAAACGACGATCATCAACCTGCTCATGCGCTTTTATGATGTTGACAGCGGCAGCATTCGTGTAGACAGCACCGATGTACGGCAAATCACGCGCGGCAGCCTTCGTTCCCTGTTTGGAATGGTGCTGCAGGATACCTGGCTTTTCTCCGGCACAATCCGTGAGAATATCACCTACGGTAAGCCGAACGCCACTTTGGAAGAGGTGACCGCGGCCGCGAAGGCGGCGCTGGCGCATTCCTTTATCACCCGTCTGCCGAACGGCTATGACACCATGATTTCAGAGGATGGGGGAAATCTTTCGCAGGGGCAGCGGCAGCTGCTCTGTATTGCCCGGGTAATGCTGGTTGACCCGCCCATGCTGATTCTGGATGAAGCGACCAGCAGTATCGATACCCGAACCGAGCTTCTGGTGCAGAAGGCGTTCCAGCGGATGATGGAGGGCCGTACCAGCTTTGTGGTGGCACACCGCCTTTCCACCATTCAGGGGGCGGATCTGATTCTCGTGATGCGTGCCGGCGAAATTGTGGAGCAGGGAACACACCAACAGCTGCTGGAGAAAAACGAATTTTATGCCGAGCTCTACAACAGTCAGTTTGCCGCCAGCTGAGTTTGGGTTGTCAGAAAATATTTTCCTTCCGCTGTGCGAGCCCTGCTTTTCCAGGATTGCGGAAAGGATATTCTTCTATCAGAAAAGGCGATACCATAATACGGTATCGCCTTTTAACTATTTTTTGATCAGAGAGAGAAGCCGCAAAGCTCTGCGCCCGACAGAGCCGCGCCGATGATTCCCGCATCGTTGCCCAGCTCAGCAGTCACCAGTTTTGTTTTCAGAGGAGAATTGGTCACAAACTGTTCCCGTTCCACAATCGCTCTCACCGGAGCGAGAAGAGTTTCCCCCTCGCGGCTGATGCCGCCTCCGATGCAGATCACGTCCGGCTGCAGGCTGTTGATGATGTTGATCACGCCGCAGGCGATGTCTTCGGTATAGACCTCCACGATCTTCCGCCCCAGAGCGTCGCCCTGGCGCATGGCGTCAAAAGCGCTTCTGCCTGAAATCCGGTTCAAATCGCCGTTCAGCATTTCCCATATTAGGCTCTCATGGGCTGTGTCCTGCTCCAGCAGCTCCCGAGTCGTCAGAATCAGCCCGGTGGCGGAGGCGTAGCGCTCCCAGCAGCCGTGTCTTCCGCAATTACAAGGCCGACCATGCCGTTCAATGACGATATGACCCATTTCTCCCGCGGCACCGTTTTGCCCCGCGTAGATTTTTCCGTCCAGAATCAGCCCGCTGCCTACCCCTGTTCCAAGGGTGATGGCCACGGCGTTCCATGCGCCCTGCAGTGCGCCTGCCTTAAACTCTCCCCAGGCTGCGGCGTTGGCGTCGTTATCCACACCCACAGGCAAATGAAGACGGCTCTCCAACTCCTCACGCATTGGAAAATGACGCAGCGGAAGGTTCGGCGTCAGCTCAACCATGCCCGTATTGCGGTTTACAGAACCGGGGCAGCCGATTCCCACAGAATCTACCGGCTGTCCGGCTGCCGAAATGGCTTCCCGGGCGGCCTCGGAAATCCGGTCGCACAGCTCCTGCGGTGTGCAGGAAGCGCCGCTCGGCATAGACTGTTTTGAAAGAAGCTTGCCGCTTTTGTCGATGACGCCGGCGGCAATATTGGTGCCGCCCAGATCGATGCCAAGATAATACATCGAAATACCCCGTTTCTGATGAAATTACGCCGTAAAGGCGTTTTCGCTTTTTTATGTAAGATGGTTAGATAATAACAACTTTTTACCTATGAAAAAATTTTTGCGTCGTGAGGCTATTATATCATCAAGTGGCGGTTTCGTAAATTGTTTCGTTGGCGCGATCGACAAAAAGAAAAAGGATTTGACAAATCTTCTTTCTTTGGGTACAGTTTAAAAGGAGAAATTTCTGCCATAATGATAGGTAGAAGCTTCCAGGCAAAGTAATGAAGGAAAATGGTGAAAAACGTGCAGTATCAGGAGTTACCCCAGTGGATGCAGAAGGAAGAAATCAAACCTTATATAGAGCTGCTCAATCGGCAAAAGGCGTCGTTGTTTTTCAAGCGGGTGTTCGATATCATTGTGTCGGCGCTGATTCTGCTGCTGCTTTCGCCGATTTTTCTGCTGCTGGCCGCAGCGATCAAGATTGATTCCAGAGGGCCGGTGTTTTACCGACAGGTGAGAGTCGGGCAGTATGGGCGGGATTTTCGGATTTTCAAGTTTCGTTCCATGGTGCAGGATGCCGACAAAAAGGGCTTGGCCCTGACAACAGAAGGGGATTCCCGCATCACCCGGGTAGGGAAGCTGATCCGCAAGTGCCGCTTGGATGAATTTTCACAGGTCCTAAATGTCCTTGAGGGTACGATGAGCCTTGTCGGCCCCCGGCCGGAGGTGCGAAAATATGTCGATGCCTACGAGCCGGAATATCTGGCTACGCTGTTGATGCCGCCGGGCGTAACGGCAACGGCGAGCATCCGGTTTAAGGATGAAGACGAGCTGCTCAATTCCGGCGGCGACCCGGAAGAAATCTATATTCATCAGATTCTGCCGGAGAAGATGCGCTATAATCTGGAGTATCTTGACCACATTTCCGTCTGGCAGGATATCAAAATTATGGTTCAGACTGTTTTGGCGGTGTTCCGGCGGTGATTCTCTGCAAAGGAACACCGCCTTTCGCTGCAAATTTGCAATTGATTTTGCGTATCGGTTCGTGCTATAATAACCGCACGCCGAAGCGAAGCTTCGGATAGCTAAGGAGCATAAAAGCACTAGCTCGGTGATTTTGTTTTCCCGGGCGATTTTGTTGTTGTTTTGCTTTTGAATTTGTGCTATAATAAACTCCGTTCTACACGCTGGTGTGGCGAAATCGGCAGACGCAAGGGACTTAAAATCCCTCGGTGGCAACACCGTACCGGTTCAAGTCCGGTCACCAGCACCATACTATTTTGTTGAAAGAAGTCGATTGCAAACGCAGTCGACTTCTTTTCTTTCGTATGATAAAATATGTAATGTGCGATTTTTATTATTTCGAGGGGAGTATAGCATGATAAAAGATAAACGATCGAATCCATTGCAGTGCATCCTTGTTACCTATTTGGTATGCTTTGTGTTCAGAGTCATTGAATATATTATTATTCGCACGGATCAAGGTATTTTCGGTGAGGCGTTTATACATAAACTGGTGGGCATCACCGTGCTCATGTTGGCGCTGCGGTATTTTTCACTCAAATGGTCTGAAATAGGATTTACGGGTAAATCGGTAATAAGAAATGCGCTCTATGGTCTGTTGCTGGGCGCAGCTGTGTTTATGATTGCCTATGGCATCGAATTCTTCCTGCAACTGTCAAAAGGCAACATCCCTTCGCTGCAAGCTTATGTGACCAGCTACGCGATCAACGGCAACCAGGGCAGGCAAACCGGTTTGTTGTTTTTCGTTTTTTGCATTATGGGCAACATTATCAATGTGGTTATGGAGGAAGGGATATTCCGCGGCCTGTTTGTTAAGCTGCTGGAAGTTAAATACTCTTTTCTGAAAGCGATTGTTCTTTCCTCCCTCCTCTTTGGCGTCTGGCATATTGCAGCGCCTGTGCGCAGTCTGCTGGACGGGGAAATAAGCTCAACCGGAGCAATGATGTCCGCCCTCATGCTTATTTTGACAGCGGGAATCGCCGGAACGAAATTCTGTTTGCTGACCAAAATCACTGGATCGCTTTGGATGCCGATGGCCGACCACTTTTTCAACAATACTATTATAAATATTTTGCATGTTGTAACGATTTCCGGAGCAGATGAATTACAGGTAGTACGTATTTCGATTGCTCAAGCGGTATCGTTCTTCATTGTCCTTTTCATCTATTGGAAAAGTGGAGCATCGCACAAGAAGACGTTTCGTGTATAAGAAGAGACAGAACGCGGATGAATCTGCTGATACAGAATGCTATGAAGGTGCTTGTAAATAACGTAAATACTACTTGCCGATTGCCTACAAACCATTGATATTACTGAGTTTTTCTAAGTCCTATAATTCCACTCGGACCATGACGAATGACCTTCGAGTGGTCATAAGGACAAAGACAGGTTGGCTATCGTTAGCCTGTCTTTATTTGTGTTCATTTTTTCGGGTGCATGGTATAATTGGTGTATTATTGGGATAAGGCGCCCTGGGCTTTTCCAGAGGTTGAGGATGATATCATCGGCCTCCAACCGGAGAAGCAGGCATGTGGCTCGCGCCACCCTTTTATCCTCCGTCTCATGCGGTAAGAAAATGATAAAGACAGTATATGTTTTTGTGCGAAAGCATAGAGATAAGGGAGAATCTTATGAAAAAAAATTTGCCGTTGCTAGTTTGCATTCTTCTGTTCTTAGCCGGCTGTAGCGCCATTGACCGCATGATTGGCGGTTACGCTGTTCCGACGAACGTGACGATTGAAGGTGTTACATACTGTAACGGATTTTATGGGGATTTATACCCCGTGTTTGAGCAAGTTGGAGATATCGGAAGTGAAACTCTCCAAGAAGGGATAGTTTATGACGATGGAATGCACCAGTTCCGACGCGTGAATTTTAAAGGGCACGATTGGATCCATAGCTATATAGGGGAATATACAGGCGGCACTGTATATTGTGCTGAAAATGAATGGGATCAACTCTCTGCGATTATTACGCAGATCCCACTAATTTTGAGTACTATTGTGGGATTGGGTATTATTTGTCTGAGAAAGTCTGTAGTATCCCTGAAATTGATCCGCAAAAATTTGATGATCTTTTGAACTTTGATAACGAAAACGAATACAAACCTTTTGATAAACGTTCTAATGAAAAGGTAATGCAAAAAGTCCGCAGAATACCTGAGGCTGAGTTTCAAGAGAGCGTATGTTTTTACAAAGTAAGTAATGACGGTTATTTTACAACGAGCCAGAGTCCTAGGTACTTTGTGCGTGACGGCAAGTTGCTACTCATATTTTCTCATGATGGGGGACGTGATAACGGAGGAACTGCAGAAGTTGTCGTTCTTGATGTGCCGGATGAATTGGGACAGTATTTCGTGGATTTGATGGAGCGGTATTTATAGTTAATTTTCCCAATCTAAAAAACATGCACTGATGCCAGCAGTGTTTTTGAGAAGATTTCAAGATGAAAATGGTTTCTGTTAACCACCTTTTTGCACCTGATAGTCAAAGGCAAATGAAACGAGCAGTACGATTCATTGTTTGGTTACAGAAGCCTTATTTTATATGGATTTATAGATTTGTGAGTTTGTCCTTATGAACACTCGCACCATAAAAGACATAGCTTTCCGTCAAGGGGAGGCTATGTCTTTTATGGTGCAAAAAAATCTGGTAATATGGATACAAGCTTCCGTAAAATCACCCAATGGATTATTTATATTAAACGCATAAGGAGGCAAGAAGAACTGTGCAAAGCAGAACTGTAATAAAAACTTCCAGATTCCCGGCGTCGGGGAGAAATGTTTTCAACAAGCTAAAATCCATACAAACGTTACAGTACATAGCCTCGCCATATGCAACGTTTACTCCGTTAACCGAAAGGAATGATTTCAATTGGAAAGCAGGAGAAACTTTTTCTTTTCAACTTAAATTATTTGGCGTTATTCCATTAGGCGTACACACAATTAAGGTAGTTGATTTTAACGAGGAAGCATATCGGATTCACACAACCGAAAGCAATGCCTATGTGCCTATATGGAATCACAGTATCGTGCTAAAACCACTGGGCGATGATGCTTCACAGTACACGGATGAAGTCGAGATTTATGCAGGCTGGAAAACACCGTTTGTATATCTATGGGCAACATTTTTTTATGCCCATAGGCAAAAGAAATGGTTAAAGCTTTTGAGTAACCACGAAGCATTATGAGCATAACGAAATCTTAATAAAGTCCGGTTTGTTGGCCGGGTCATATCCAGCACCTTGTTATCTTGAAAAATATTTTTCTCACCATTTTTAAAAGAGGAAAGATCCTCGAGTGGTTATAAAAACAAAAACAGGCTGATAAATCATCAGCCTGTTTTTATTGTCATACGAACACCCAGCTATTCCGGGATGTTCAGAAGAGCTTTAGCGTTGAGTAAAATAAAAAAACCAGTTCCCTTTTCCTCGGAAGTTTCTCTCCGAATGTAAAAGAATTCAGGGGGAAGCTTTTGTTTTTATTTATTCTCTTGGTATTTGATCAATCGGTATTGACAATTCATAAAATCACTTTATACTGTAACCAGTATCCCATGATTTGGTCTGCTGCCGGGATGGATCTGCGTTATTTCCTGGTTCGGGAAAAATCCAGATAGGGGGAAGACACGGGATGTTTTCGCTTTACAAGATGGGTAAATTCTGTTATAACAAATCTGGCTTATGTTCACATTCTATTGGGCATATCGAATAGAAATCATCCGAATCTCTTTCTGATTGAGAAAGATTCGGATTTTTGATGCATGAAGTCATGTTGAAGGGAACCGCAAGGTCATGCTGCTGCTGATTGTAGAAAATGCAAAAAAAGCGTATTTCCATTTTATTTTAAAGTACCGCCACCATACAGATGACGGCGACGGGCCGTTGTTTGGAAAACTGTTGGTCTTCTCCCTGCCCATCATGGCCATGAATATTTTGCAGCTGCTGTTCAATACCGCAGACATGGTTGTCGTCGGCCGCTTTTCAGGGGGCGATGCGCTGGCTGCGGTAGGCGCGACGGGCGCTCTGATCAATCTGATCATCACCTTATTTACGGGATTGTCTGTAGGGACGAGCGTCGTTGTGGCACGGGATTATGCTGCCGGTGATGCGGACGCCGTGAGCCGGTCTGTTCATACTTCAATTGTCCTGAGCATGATCGGCGGGCTCATCGTAATGGCCGTAGGCATTGCATTCTGCGGGCCTTTGCTGGTAATGATGGGCACGCCGGAGAACATATTGGGCCTTGCAGTGCTGTACATGAGGATCTACTTCGTCAGCATGCCCGCCAACATGGTATTCACTTTCGGCGCGGCGATTATGCGCTCTGTGGGCGACAGCCGCCGTCCGATGTATTTTTTGGGCGTCACCGGCATTCTGCACGTGGTTCTCAATCTTTTCTTCGTAATCGTTCTGCACATGAGCGTCGACGGCGTAGCGTGGTCCACGGTGATCTCCCAATATCTCTCGGCGCTGCTGATCCTGTTTTCCCTGTCCCGTTACGACGGGGCGATCCGCTTTATCCCCCGAAAATTGAGGGCCGACAAAGAGAAGCTAAAGGAGCTGATCCGGATCGGCTTGCCGGCGGGGCTGCAGGGCCTGCTGTTTTCCATTTCCAATGTGCTGATCCAGTCGGCCGTCAATTCCTTCGGCTCCACCATGATCGCGGCCAACGCTGCCGCAATGAATATTGAAAACTATATCGGCACCGTCATGCTTGCCTATTACAACGCGGTTGTAACCTTTACGGCCCAAAGCATGGGCGCAAAAAAATATAGCCGTATCGATAATATTGCGAAGGTATCCACGGTATTGGTTTTCATTACCTGGATTCTTCTTGGAGGGGCGACCGTGCTGTTCGGCAGGCCCTTGCTCGGCATCTTCACATCTGATCCGAAGGTGATCGAGCTGGGGATGCTGCGTCTGTATATCATCATGATTTCTTTCGTTGCCTGCGGCATCATGGATGTATACCCCGGTTTATCCTATGGAATGGGCTATTCCATATCGCCGATGCTTTGCACGCTTGTGGGCGCCTGCCTGCTGCGGATGGTGTGGCTGGCTACGATCTTTGCCTGGTACCCTGCAGAGCTTGTGCTTTTCGCCGCCTATCCCGTTACCTGGGTGTTGGCGGGAGCCGGCCAGGTGGTCATCTTTTTCTATGCGCGGCAGCAGATCCATAAACAGGCTGCGGCTGCGCAGCCGATTGCCGAATCAGAATTGTGAAAAGCTTTTGTATGGAGAATCAAGGAAAACAGTCAGCCTGATTTTATTGGGTTGGCTGTTTTTGTATTTGAGGGATCAAGTTTGGACAAGAAATAGAACAAAAAATTTCATATCGTTTTTGCACGAAGTACTGTGGAAAATTCAAAACAAGATTGCTTGCCCCCTCATTTTATATCTGATGGGGATCTGTTCTATTCGAGTATACTATCCATCTCGATTTTCTTACTCAATGTTGATAATAAATGAAGATGCGGATATAATGATCATAGTTTATTTGTTCGAACCGATAAACCAATTGGAGTGATGGCCATGAGCAATAGTACCGCAAGCTTTCAAGAAATTCAGGATAAATTTAATGATTGTCGGCAGATTTTGACGGCAATTGGGGACGAAGTGCGACAATCCATTTTAGTGACCCTCATGCAAAACACCTGTAAAGAAGGAATGCGTGTGGGTGAGATCACTGCCCACACCCACCTTTCACGACCAGCTGTTTCGCATCATTTAAAGGTGATGAAAGATGCCGGGATCGTGCGGATGCGCAAGGAAGGCACAATGACTTTTTATCATATTAACGTGGATGCCTTTGAGCCCCTGAAAAAGTTAGTAATGCTTGTTGACGAGACCATGGAGAGACATTATTAATCCTATAACGCAAACCATACTATTTTGATAAAGGAGAATGTATCATGGATTTGTTTGACTCCATCAACAGAAGAAAGTCATGCAGAAACTACACTCAACAGCCTTTTGAAGAGAAGCGGCTGGAAGAAATTCGTGAGGCGATCAATGGATTCGAACTGCTTTATCCCGATGTGCCGCTGGAGTACCGGTTTGTCACCAAAGCCAAGGGGATATTTAAAGTGCAGGCTCCGCATTATCTGATGATCAGCGGACAGGGCAAAGAAAAAGAATCGGAGAATGCAGGGTTTCTTTTTCAACAGCTCATTTTGTGGTTTGATGCCCACGACATCGGCAGCGTTTGGCTTGGTAAGACAAAAGATATGGAAGACGCCAATAGCAAAGACATCATCACCATTGCGTTTGGTCAGGCGAACGAGTCTGTACACCGCAGCAAAGATGAATTCAAGCGCAAGCCGATCAATGAAATCACCAACGCCCCGGAAAATACATGTATTCAAGCCGTACATCTGGCGCCATCCGGCATGAACATCCAGCCCTGGTATTTAGAAGAATCCGGTGATAGGGTTTTGCTTTACAAACAGAGCCTGAAACCCCCGCTTTCGCTGGTTTATAAAAAAACAGAGGTAGATATGGGCATCGCGCTTTGTCATTACGCGTTGGCGTGCAGGCATTTTGACAAGCCCTTTGTCTTTCATCGTAAAGAGGAAGAGACAAATAAAAAAGGGTATCGTCTGTTTGGCGAGTTAGCCTGAATGGCGGAAAGCCCCTGATAAAGCACTTGCCATCAACAACAAGTACGTTGGGTGTAATATTCGTCTGCTTGCAGCCGTAGAGACTGATTTTATGCGGATTTTCGGGTTTGTTGCTATGAATACTCGAACCATTTGTAAGTCCTCCAGCCCCAGTGTCTATGCAGGTTTTAGACTTTTATCGCAGCTTCTTGCCGGTTAACCGCAGTCGGTGAGGATTTTGTTCCAATCTCAGGGAACGGGAATAGAAAGCAGTTATGAATCAGCTTGGCGACATACTGTTTTAGAACACTCACCCCGAAAGTCAATATTCATGATGAAAACATGATGCACTTTTTCTGTAATCTTTCAAAGTACTGAACAGAAAAGATCTGTTCAGTACTTTTGAAGGTACCACCTTGCCATAAAACAGAGGAATCTTTCACTGTTCCGAATCAGACAAAAACCTGCCGGCCCTTTCCATACGCTTAAGGAAAGGGCCGGCAGGTTTTTGTCTATCATTCTGTGCGCTGCATGGAAAGAAGGATACCAACATCAGGTTGGCTTTCCCGCGTGTCAGATGGAATATGTTCCGACCATCTCATGGAAAATATTCACAACATTCTTACGCAGCTCTACAAATTTTGGGTCGCTTCTGTCTCTGCTGCGCGGCAGGCGCACCGGCACAATCGTATTGATTTCCGCAGGCCTTGCGCTCATAACGACGACGCGATCGCCGAGAAAGATTGCTTCCTCAATGTCGTGAGTGACGAGGATCATGGTCGTTTTTTCCGCCAGCCAGATTTTTTCGATCTCATCCTGCATATGAACTCGGGTCAGGGCGTCCAGCGCGCCGAACGGTTCATCCAGAAGCAGAATTTTGGGCTGGCAGATCAGTGCCCGTGCGATGGCCGCCCTTTGCGCCATTCCGCCGGAAAGCTGTGTGGGGTAGGCGTCTATAAATTCCGCAAGCCCCACCTTTTCCAGATAAAAGTGTACGCGGTCCCTGTTTGAGGCAGCGGATCCCGGGAGCCCCAGGGCAACGTTCGCACCCACTGTGAGCCAGGGGAGCAGCCGATGCTCCTGAAAAATCATCCCGCGGTCCAGGCCGGGATTTTCAATCCGGTTGCCCTCGAGCATGATGTTTCCCTCATAATCCTGTTCCAAACCGGAAATCAGGCGCAGCAGCGTAGTTTTTCCGCAGCCGCTCGGCCCGATCAGGGACACGAATTCACCCTTGTAAATGTTCAAAGATACATTGTTGATTGCTTTTACATCGCCGGATTTGGAGGAAAAAGTTTTAGAAACCCGGTTCACCGACAATTCCGCGGAATTGTCAACGATGATTGGCAGCTCTGTTTTGATTGCTGTTTGACTTTTACTGTTTTTCACCGCTAAAACCCTTTCTCCAATGCAGTACGGACGATTCCACTGCCTTGAGGACACGATCCACCAGAAAACCGACCAGGCCGATTACGATCATCAGCGCGATCAGCTTGTCGGACTGCAGAAAATCCTTTGCCTGCAGCAGGCCATAGCCGATTCCGGTCAGGCCGCCCAGCATCTCAGCCGCGACCACAGCCATCCATGCGAAACCCGCGCCAAGGCGCAGCCCGGTGAAAATGGAGGGCAGGGCCGAGGGCAGCACGACCTTTGTGAGAAGCCTGAAATAGTGCAGCTCAAGCACCTGTGATACTTCAATGTATTCTTTGGAAACACCGCGGATTCCCTGCAGTGTATTGACAAAGATCGGAATAAACACCGCTTTGGCAATGATCACATATTTGGAAAGCTCTCCGATCCCGAACCACAAAATAATCAGAGGGATCCAGGCGTAAAGCGGGATCTGCCGCAGCACATCCACCACGGGGCCCACCAGACGCTCGATGAATTTGGAAAGCCCGCTGGCAAGGCCAAGTGTCAGGCCGATCACCACGCCCCAGAAATACCCGATCAGAACGCGGATGCCGCTGTCGCGCAGGTCGATTGCGAGTGTGCCGTTCAGAATGATGGTTTCCAGACCCATCAGCACTTTCCACGGGGAGGGCAGAACGACCTCGAGCAGAAGCCCTGTACTGGAGAGAAGCTGCCATGCGGCAAGCAGCAATACCGGCACGATCATCAGATTTGCATAAATTTTGATACGGTTGATCAGCGGGGAAGCGGAGGCCTTTTTTCTGTGAGGCTGATTCGCCGTCTGTCCGGCTGATTTTAAGATGGCTGCAATAATATTTGTCACAAACGGTCCCCTTCCTCTTGAAAACAAGCCGGTCTTTGCGTCAGGCATCCTGTTCGATTTCCGCCAGTGCAGCTTTGAGGAACCTGTCGTCCGCCCATTTTGCCAGATCAAAGTCCTTACTGAGATACCCGTGGTCATACAGGAATCGTTTTTGGCCCTCCAGTGCCAGAAGAGCTTGCTCAGACAGATTCACCGCCAGGTGCTTGTGGAAGTTGATCGGGAGGGAGGTTGTCACCTCGCCAGGGGTGCCGTGCAGCTGCCGGGTGAATAGCTCCAGAACCTCCGAATAATGGTTTTGTGCCCATTTTGCAGCGAGCAGCGTCTGCTTGATATATTCCACAACAATCTCCGGCGCTTCCTCCGCGAGCTGACGGCTGACAGTCAGTGTGTTCGGGTAAGAATTATTGATGGGCAGCACCAGCTCCGGGTCAGCGCTCAGCTCATAGATCGGTTTAAACTCTCCGGTTGCGAGCAGCCTCTGTGCAAACACGCCGCCTGCAAAAATCGCGTCTACCTTACCGGCCTTCAGCGCATCGGCCTCTACCTGGCCCAAATTGCCTTTGTGATCCGGGCTGCCGGACGAAAAGGAAACGTTCGCCGAAAGATGGGTGAATTCCACCTCTGCGGCGGCTACGCCGCGTGCCGCAAGGGCTGTTTCAAAACCATGCTCTACGGTTGCACGGTAAAAATCAATGATCGCGTCCGCGTTTACGGGCACGCCAAGGCGCAGACCGCGGAGCTGTTCCACGGAATCCACGTTGGAATCGTTTCGCACCAGAAGAAAGGTGCGGTGCGGCAGAAAAGCCAGGCCGATCAGCACGACGTCCGCATCGTTGGATTTTGCCCAGATCGGGGGAATGTTCCCGCCCTCGCGGAAGAGCGCCGGATCTTGATAATCAAAATGCACATGCCATTGGTCGCGCGGCAGGCTTTGCAGAAGCGTGGGCTTCACGCCGCGCTTTTCAAATGCAGCCTGTAAAAACTCCTCGCGGTTGGCCGAAAGAAAACTGGAGTTGCCCACCGGGCAGATGGTATAGCGAAATTCTTGAATTGACATGGCGTTATGCCTCCCTTTCTTTTTGTTCGGAATCAATTTCAGCCTGTGCCGCTTTCAGGAAGCGGTCGTCGGCCCACTTGGCAAGATCGAAATCTTTTTTCAGGTATCCCCCATCAAACAGGAAACGCTTTTGCGCTTCCAGCGCCTGCAGGCTTTCTTCGGAAAGGTTTGGCGCAAGGGTTCGGTAAAAGTCGCGGTAGTGCGAAGAAACGGCCTGCCCGACGGTACCGAAGGTCTGCTCTGCCAGCAGCGTCAGCGCTTCCTCGCGGTTTGCTTTCGCCCATTGTGCCGCAAGCAGCAGCTCTTTTACATAGGCAATTACCACCTCGGGGAATTCCTCCGCCAAATAGCGGCTGACAGTCAGCGCGTTGGGATATTCATTGTTGATCGGCGAAAGCTGGGAAGGATTCTCTGCGATATCGAAAAGCACGCGGTATTTTCCGGTGTCCAGCAGCTTTTGTGCCTTGGAGCTTTTGACATAGATGGCGTCGACTTCACCGTTATTGAGTGCCTGCACCTCTTCGGGCTCCGATTGGCTCCTTGCCCACCGGGGGACGGAAACAAAATCTCCATCTGCGTGGATCGGCACGAAGTTTGCTTCCTTCAGGGAAACACCGCGTGCGGCCAGCGCAAGAGCAAAGCCGTGCTCTGCCGTCGCCTTATGAAAATCGATCAAAGCTGCGGGGTGAACCGGAATTCCGATCCGGTAGCCGCGGAGCTGCTCCACAGAATCGATGGGGGAGTCCGCCCGCACAAGAATGTACTGCCTTTGCTTGAGCAGCGCAAGGCCGATCAGCACAACGTCTGCGCCGTTGGATTTGGCCCAGACCGGCGGAATATTTCCGCCCTCCCGGAACAGGAGCGGGTCCTGATAATCGAAATGCGCTTTCCAGAACGGCTGGGGCAGGCTTTGCAGCAGTACCGGTGTTACCTCCAGCTTTTTCAGCGATTCCGTCAGCTTGCCGCGGCTGGCCGCAAGGTAGCTGGCATTGCCCACCGGGCAGATTGTATAATGAATTTCTTTGATATGTGAGTGTGCCATCATCATTCCTCCTTAGATGGAATCATCGTTCGGTTATTGGTCAAAGTATTGAGAAGCAAAGAGCTTCGATACCTCCACCTGTTTGTCGGACGCAATGTCTCCGTGGGCGACCAGCCAATCCTGCATGGTTTTGGTTTCAGACTCAATTTCTTTCAGGTCGGTGTTGGAGCTCCAGGCGGTCCCCATACGATCCCATGCAAATTTGGAAATATTCGCGGGTACGCGGCTGACGCCTTCCACAATGGTTGACGCCTCATCCAGGTTTTGAAGCATCCACTGCTCCGTTTTATCCTGCAGGGCAAGATATGTCTTCGAAATGTTCGGGTACTTTTCCGCGAATTCCGAAGAGGTAAAGGTTACGGTTACGCCGCCGCCGTTGATATAGACGGAATCCTCGGCCGGGTTGGCGATTTCACGCCCGGAACCGTCGAGCAGCATTGCGGCTATGTCTGTGAGCGGATGGGCGGAAATGGCGTCCACCTGCTTCGAAATCAGGGCGGTTTTGCTTTCACTGGAGGGAATGTTAACATAGGTCCAGTCCGTGCCCTCTTTCCAGCCCTTGTCTTCCGCCAGTTCATAGAGAACCATGTAAGGGCAGCCCGCACGCCAGCTTGCGATTTTCTTTCCCTTCAGATCATCAAAGGTTTTGATCGGGGAATCCTTCGGCACAATAATGCTTGCGATTTTGGGCTCCGGATGATTGGAAACCTGAACCGCGGTCAGATCGGCGCCCTGAGAACGGTAAAGCAGGTAGGGGTACAGCATCCGGTTTGCGAAATGCAGGTCCCCGCGGGCAATCAGCTGTGCTTCGTTGCCCAGTGTGCCCTGCACCAGCTCAACTTTGATGCCTTTGTCCTCAAACGCTTCTTTGAACCAGCCCCTTTTGTCCGCCACATACGCCCAGTCACTGGCGGCTATTTTCAAGGTCGGAAGGGCTTCCAGCTCGCCGATTTTGCCTGGGTCGGAGGAAGCGGCCTGCGAGGAAACGCTTAAATTCTCCGAAGAGGCCGGTGCGCTTGAGACGGTCTGGGTTCCCGAGCAGCCGGAAAACAGAGACAGGATCAGTCCGGCGGCGGCGAATGCCGCAGGAATTCTTTTTTTCATGTGAATACTCTCCTTTTTAACTGAGTGGAATTAAAAATTTGCCATGTACAACAGCGCCGCTGTCCCATCCATAAAATCCGGATTTGTTTTAACCTCATTGAAAAACCACACCTCCTAATCACTGACTGCATAAACATATTGAATATATATGTTTATAATATATTTAATGCTCCTCTTTTTCAATGGAGGATGTTTTGGCTTACCCCAGACGAAATTCAGCAGTTGGCCGGTATTCTCTTCAACATCCGCCGCCCATGTAATAGAGAAATTCCACACGATCACCGTCACGGATCGTGGTGGAATCGAAATTCTCTCTCTTCAGAATTTCATCATTGACCTGGACGGTGACATATTCCTGCAGCTCCACATGCGCTTTCTCCAAAAGCTCCTGCACGGTCAGTTCCTGTTCAAACGTGTTCTGCTTTCCGTTGATCGTGACTGTCATAATAAAACTCCTTATTTGTTATCGGGTATCCGACTGGCTTTCCAGAATCTTTCGAACCAGAATGGCAAGCTGGTGTAAATTTTCTTTCAGCAGGTAGGCACAGCAATGATTTTTCATTGCGTAACGAATGCTTTCCGGCGCAATATCCTCAGAAACAATGATAAACGGCGTTTTCTGCCGCAGCCGGTTGCGCACGGCCAGCGCCTGCATGGCGTTGAAATGCGGCGTGGCGTTGTCTGAAAGAATAATGTCCCACTCTTGCTCCTCTAAAGCTTCGCACATACTCACCTCGCTGGAAACATAGCGGCTGTGTACGGTAAAGCCGCCGCGTTTCAGCTCCAGAACATTCAAATCCGCGATGTATTGAAATTCCTCCACAATGAGGACATTGATTGAACGCATGCGCGCATCCTCTCCGTTCTGATTCATATTCCGCCCACGGTGCCGCCGGGGCCCTTCATCCAATCTTTCATTTTTTCCACTCCCGCTTTTTTAGAAATTGATTTGTTTAATTAATATACTTTGCATATATGATTAGTGTAAATTGGATTTAATGAACTTAATTATAGTAAACAACCAGAGGACTTACAAGGGGATAATCTTTAGCTTAATGGCAGATTTTCTTTCGCTGAAAAAATGATTGAATTGACATTAAAGCGAATTATGATAGAATTATGAATAATATACTATGCAGACATGAATAGTATGGTTTACGGCGATACGGCAGGTTATTTGAGCTGTTCCAATATGCCGGTCGATTCCAGAATCCCAACAAAATGCGGGGGCCCATTATGATCATAATCAATCAACAACAGATTCAGGAAATCGTCCGTCACAGCCGGGATTGCCTGCCCAACGAAGGCTGCGGGCTGCTGGGCGGAATTTGGGCGGGGGAGTGCAAGATGGTAAAAAAAGTGTACCTGATGAGGAACATCGATGAGAGCCCGGAGCACTTTTCCATGGATGCTCGGGAGCAGTTTGCGGCTGTTGCGGATATGCGGAAAAACGGCTGGAATTTACTTGGGAATTTTCACAGCCACCCCGCCACCCCTTCGCGCCCCTCTTTGGAGGACGTCAGGCTGGCGTTTGATCCCTCGCTGAGCTACCTGATTCTTTCGCTCCTGCAGCCGGACTGCCCGGTACTGAACAGCTTTCTGATTTGTTCCAATGATGTGAAGAAGGAAAAAATGATACATTCGGAGTGGGTGCCGTATGGATGACCGCAGGGCCGAAACAGAAACAAAAAATGGCGCTGGTTTTGTACAGCGGCCGGGCGCCGATCTTCAGGCGCTGAATTTTACGCTCTCTCACGAGATTAAAGCCCCGGTGCGGGCGATCGATGGGTATGCGCGCATTTTCCTTGAGGATTACGGCGGACAGATCGATCCGAATGGCCTCTCGCTGATCCTGAATATCCGTGAAATTTGCCGCGATACGCTCACGCTCATCAATCAGCTTTTGGAGTATACCCGCCTGTCCGAGATTGAGCCGGTCAAAGAAACCGTCGACCTGCAGCAAATGATCCGCACGGTCTTCAAAAAGCTGGTGGAGGGATATACGGAGAAGGATCAGGAGGCTGTGCTGATTTTCGGGGAAGAAATCCCCTTTGTGCTGTGCGACCGCACGCTGATGCGGCAGATCGTGATCAACATTCTCTCCAACGCGCTGAAGTTCACCCGGGAAGAGAGCAAGGCCGTCATTACGGCAGGCTTTCACCGGGAAAAGGGAGAGGACGTTTTTTATATCCGCGATAACGGCGTGGGATTTGATATGGAGTATTCGGAAAATTTATTCGGTATGTTCCAGCGCATGCACTCTGAAAATGAGTTTGAAGGGAGCGGTGTAGGGCTTTTCATTGTGAAAAGCCTGATCCAGAAGATGGGCGGCAAGGTCTGGATTATCGGTGAGGTCGGAAAAGGCGCGAGCCTGTTTTTTACCCTGCCGCCGGAAAATATTCTAAGATGATTGACGCAGCGGATGTATGGAGGTGAATACCAAATGTATCGGGTGCTTTTGGTGGATGATTGGGAGATCTTTCTCACCGAAACAAAACGGCTGAGGGTCTGGGGCGAAGAGTCGGGCTTTGAGGCTGCGGCGAGCGCCGCAAACGGAAAAGAAGCGCTTGAGCTTCTGCACCGTGAAAAGTTCGACTTGGTTCTGACGGATATCCGCATGCCGGTGATGGATGGCCTGCAGCTTTTACGCCGGATCAAAAGGGAGAAATGCTGCCCCTGCGTCGTCCTGCTCAGCGAATACTGCGAATTCCGCTATGCCCGTCAGGGCATCGTTCTCGGCGCGTTTGATTATCTGGTGAAACCTCCGGAAGAAAGCGCGCTGCTGGAGCTGTTCGGCCGTGCCCGCAGCTTTCTGGATTCTCTCAGCCGTGAAAACGAGTCCGTGCCCGCAGCGGAAATCGCCGCCGGCTGGGAGTATCCGCAGGAGGAAGAAAAGCACATTTCGGACGCGCTTCAGCGCCGCAGGCCGGACGCACTTTCTTTGTTCTGCAGCACGGTCGATCATCTTTACGGCATGATGGAGGACAATGTTATCCGGGCGGATCTGATGGCGCGGCGGCTGTATCACAATGTGGTGGATGCGGCGTACCTTCGGTTTCCGTGGCTGGCCAATTATATTGATTCCCTCTTTTTCGATCTGGCGGATTTCCCCCATGAGGGAGAGAACGATGCGTACCGCGGCTTCTATTGCAAAAGAATAGATTTTCTGCTGCATTTTATCAAAAAGTTTCTGCCGGAATCAGAGAATGACACCATCGGCGAAATCTGCTCCTATGTCCTTTCCCACCCGGAGGCGGACCTGAAGCTGAAGGTTCTGGCACAGAAATTCTATATGAACCCCACTTATTTGAGCAGTACCTTTCCCGTTAAGACCGGAATGCATTTCAATGATTATGTGACGCAGGTGAAAATGGCGCGTGCGGAATATCTGCTCCGAAATACCGGCCTTAAAATTTACGATGTAAGCTACCGGCTTGGGTACCATGATATCGATTATTTTTCCAGGCGGTTCAAGAAGTACTACGGGAGAAGCCCTGTGGCCTATCGAAGCATGAAAGACGCGCAGGAGAACAAAAACGAGGTGATGGGATGATTCGCGGGCGTTTTCTTGACTGCCCTGACCCTGTGATCGGCTCCCCTCGGCCGAAAAAGAAGCGCAGCGCTGTTGACAAACGGGTGAAACGCCTGGGAAAATCCTCGTGCGCGCAGTCGGAAAGCGCAAACGATTGCTTAATTTTTCGTTGCAAAATCCCAATCGTTCCCGTATACTAAAGTCATATTATACATATCTATTGAGTATGTTTTAGAAAGCGAGGATGATGCAAATGTTGAATCAAAGCAATCTGCGTGTCCCGGCGCGCTTTCGATGTTGTACTGCTTTCATGGATACAGATCGAATGTGATGCGGCAATGACCCTGACACCAGGGCCAAAGCAATCGAAATGAAACGAAAATAACGAAATGAGGGGTTTTCTATGAAAAGCAGATCTTATGTATTGAAAAAAACACTGGCGCTGACGGTCGCCTTAGCTTCGATTCTGAGCGCTTTTACCGGCTGCGCCGGCAACACCGAAAACAGCACTTCTTCCGGAGCCGCCGGGTCCGCCGCAGCTTCTGAGGCAAAGCCTACCGCCGCGTCCGTGTCCATCACCAATGTTTCCTACGACCCCACGCGTGAGCTTTACGAGCAGTATAACCAGCTCTTCCAGAAGTACTGGGAGAAGGAAAAGGGCCAGAAGGTGGAAATCACCCAATCTCACGGCGGCTCCGGCAAGCAGGCCCGTTCCGTGCTCGAGGGCAACGAGGCCGACGTGGTTACGCTGGCGCTCGAGGGTGATGTAAACGAATTACAGAAAGCCGGCCTGATCGACGAGGGCTGGGTAAATGAATTCCCGAAAAGCAGCGCGCCCTATACCTCTACCATTGTCTTTCTGGTTCGAAAGGGGAACCCGAAGAACATCAAGGATTGGGACGATGTCGTAAAGCCCGGTGTGGAAGTGATCACTCCCGACCCCAAAAGCTCCGGCGGTGCGCGGTGGAACTTCCTGGCGGCGTGGGCTTATGCCGATAAAAAATTTGCAGGCGATGAAACCAAGGATAAGGAATTCCTGAAATCGCTGTACTCGAACGTGACCGTACTGGATTCCGGTGCCCGCGGCTCTACCACCACCTTTGTGGAAAACGGGCAGGGCGATGTGCTGCTGGCCTGGGAAAATGAAGCCTATCTTTCCCTGAAAGAGCATCCGGATACTTTTGAGATCGTCACCCCGTCCCTGAGCATTCTGGCGCAGCCGTCGGTTGCGGTAGTGGACGCCAATGTCAAAAAGCACGGGACCGAGGAAGTCTCCAAGGCGTATCTGGAATACCTGTATTCCGATGAGGCGCAGCGTTTGGAAGGCCAGAATTACTACCGCCCCTCCGATCCCGATATTCTGAAGGATTTCAGCGATACCTTTGACCTGAATGTGACGCTGGTCAACATTGACGATGATTTTGGAGGCTGGGATAAGGCAACTGAAAAGTTCTTTGCAGATGGTGCAATTTTCGATCAGATCTATAAAAAGTAATGTGGTTGTTGCCATTATTGATCATAAGGGGGGAGACAGGTGCCTGATTTGAAAAAGCTCTTTCAAGCGCGAAAGGGCAATGTGATACCGGGCTTCGGCCTTTCCATGGGTGTTACCGTCACGATGCTCAGCCTGATTGTGCTGATCCCCCTGTTTTCGGTTTTTCTGACCCTTTCCGGTTCCACCTTTGCCGATTTCTGGCGGGTGGTCACCGATAAGCAGACCGTGGCCACCTATCGGGTGAGCCTGTCCTGCGCGGGGATTGCCGCCGTCGTCAACGCGTTCTTCGGTGTCCTCCTTGCATGGATCCTGACCCGCTATCAGTTTCCGCTGCGGCGGGTGCTGGACGGTCTGATCGAGCTGCCCTTCGCTCTGCCCACCGCGGTGGCCGGCATTTCGCTGACCACCATGTATTCCGACAAGGGCTGGATCGGCAGCTGGTTTGACAAAATCGGCATCAAAATTTCTTACACCACTACCGGCATTGTGATTGCCATGATTTTTATCGGGATTCCCTTTGTGGTGCGATCGATCCAGCCGGTGCTGGAAAAGCTGAACCCACAGTATGAGGAAGCGGCTTTGACTCTGGGAGCCAGCCGCTCCCGCATCTTTTTTAAGGTGATATTTCCGGAGATTCTGCCCGCAGCGCTCACCGGTTTCGGGCTGGCCTTTGCCCGCTGCATCGGCGAATATGGCAGCGTGGTGTTTATTGCGGGCAACATTCCGTATCAAACACAGATCACGCCGCTGATCATCATGAATAAGCTGGAGCAATTCAATTACGCCGCCGCCACCTCTATTGCGCTGGTCATGGTTGTTTTCGCATTCCTCCTGCTGTTCGGCATCAACCTGATCCAGGCCAGAATCAATCAAATCGCAAGGGGGTAAGCCGATTGAGACAGAAAGTCACCAAAGGGATTCTCATCCTGCTGGGCGTGGCGTTTTTGATCGTTATGCTGGTGCTGCCCCTGGCTACCGTGCTGGTTTATGCCCTGCGCCAGGGCTGGGAGACCTTTTCTGCCGCGATCACCGACGTGTATGCGGTCAAGGCTCTGCAGCTGACTCTGCTGACTACCGGAATTACGGTCGTGGTCAACACGGCATTCGGCCTCTTTGCGGCCTGGACGATCAGCAAGTTTTACTTTCGGGGCAAGCAGGCACTCACCACCCTGATCGACATTCCCTTCTCCATTTCACCCGTGATCGCGGGTCTGGTGTTTATTCTGGTGTTCGGGCGAATCGGCTGGGCCAATCCTCTTTTGGAAGCGATGGATCTCAAAATTGTATTCGCCGTGCCCGGCATTGTGCTGGCCACTATTTTTGTGACCTTTCCTTTTGTTTCGCGCGAATTGATTCCCGTCATGCAGGCGCAGGGCAACGAGGAGGAAGAGGCCGCCGCGCTCATGGGAGCGGGGGGCTTTACCATCTTCCGCAAGATCACCTTTCCCCATATAAAATGGGCGCTGTTGTATGGTGTGATTCTCTGTACCGCCCGAAGCTTAGGGGAATTCGGTGCGGTATCGGTGGTATCCGGGCATCTGCGGGGCAAAACCAATACGCTCCCGCTTCATGTGGAAATTCTGTTCAATGAATTTCATCTGACGGCCGCCTTTGCCGTTTCCTCCATTTTGGTTCTGATCGCGGTAATCATATTGATTCTGCGCAACATCGTGGAACACCGCGTCAAGAGGGAAGAGAGGTAAACGATATGTATGTGGAACTGCAAAATATCAATAAAAAATTCGGCGCATATCAGGCGGCGGACAATGTCAGCTTTTCGATTGAAAAAGGCAGGCTGATTGGCCTGTTGGGCCCTTCCGGCAGCGGTAAAACCACCATTCTGCGCATCATCGCCGGGCTGGAAACACCGGACAGCGGCACCATCATCATTAACGGTCAGCGGGTGAACGATTTGCCCGCCAGTGACCGGGGAATCGGCTTTGTATTTCAGAATTACGCTCTTTTTCGCTACATGACGGTGTTTGACAACATCGCTTTTGGGCTAGAGGTGCAAAAGAAAGACAAAGGCTATATCAACGACCGGGTCGGGGAGCTGATCAAGCTGATCGGGCTGGAGGGTCTGGAGCGCCGCCGGCCGCACCAGCTTTCCGGCGGACAGCGGCAGCGGGTGGCCTTTGCCCGCGCACTGGCGCCGAACCCCCACCTGCTGCTGCTGGATGAACCGTTCGCCGCCATTGACGCCAAGGTGCGCAAAGAGCTGCGCAGCTGGCTGCGGGAAACCATCAACAAGGTGGGCATCACCAGCATTTTCGTCACCCATGATCAGGAAGAGGCGGTCGAGGTCGCGGATGAAATCATCATCACCAATCAGGGCCGCATTGAACAGATCGGGACGCCGGTAAATATCTATAAGAATCCTACAACCCCGTTTGCCGCAAAATTCATTGGGGAATCCATCGAGGTGGAGGATTACGGCAGACTCCACGGCTTTGAAAATGAAAAAGGCTATACCAAAGCGGTGCTTCGGCCGGAGTTTGTGCGCGTTACCAAGATCGATCAGGAGATTTACCCCTACGCTTCCGAACGCGGAGTGGTGGAGGATATCTTCTTTCGCGGCAATATGCTGGAGCTACGGCTGAATGTCGGCGGCGTCCGGCTTGTCGCCTACCGCTCTCTGGAGGATGATCCTTTTGTTGTGGGGGAAGAAGTCAGCGTGCTGATTTACCGCCTGTATCTCTATAATGATCACCAGGTTCATCTGGTGGAGAATGCGTCCTTAAAAGGCGAGCAGACATTTGTGATTTAAGAAATGTCCGTGATCGTGGGGGCTTGTTTTCCAAATTCGCAGAAACAAATATTTGCTGCCGGTCCGCTATCCAGATTGCTTGGCGGCTTGCGGCAAATTTTTTGTCAAATAGGGAATCGCGGGACATCGCCTTTGTCGGGAATCCGTCCTGCGCCCGCGGGGGATTCGCGCAGGTGTGCGGATTCCAGCTCGCTGCGGCAGGGCTGCAAAAAAGATCCCGCAGCACAGAGAAGCTGAGGGATCTTTTTGGATTCTGTTCAGGTGTTCCGCCCGGCGCCGGTTGGTGTGCGGTTTTTATCCTGCTCGAAAAGGCATGCTGAGGAAAGGCCATAAATCGGGAGCGGAAAAGAGGGCATTGCTCCTTGTCGATTACCGTAGAAAGGCGTATTGCTCTCTGCGTCCGATCTTTACGCCGAACGCGTCTTCGATCGCGCCGGACAAAATCACCTGCTCCGGGGTTCCGGCTGTCAGCAGCCGGCCTTTCCGCATCACTGCGACCCGGTCGGCAAGTTCCAGCGCCGTGCCCAAATCGTGCAGAACTGCGACCACACATTTTCCCTCCTGCTTCAGCTCGGTCAAAAGGGAGAATAATTGAAGCTGATGGTTGATGTCCAGATAAGTGGTCGGCTCATCGAGCAGGATATGGCCGGTGTTCTGCGCCAGCAGCATGGCGAGATACGCCTTCTGGCGTTCCCCTCCCGAAAGCCGGGCAAGCAGCTTGTGGCTTTTTTCCTGAATCCCCGTGCGCGTCATGGCGTTTTCGGCGGCGGCCTTGTCCTCTTCCCGGTAGACGCGCGGATACCCCAGCCAGGGAAAGCGGCCGTGCAGGACCAGGGCGCCTACCGTGATATCCGGGATCGTTCTGCTTTGGGGCAGCAGAGCGATGGTTCTGGCAATGTCCGTGCGGGACAGCATGGAAAGCGATTTTCCATCCGCCAGGACTTCTCCCTGCGTCTGGTGCAGCTGACCGCAGCAAAGATTGAGCAGCGTGCTTTTGCCGCAGCCGTTGGGGCCGATCACGGCAGTGATCTGCCCGTCCGGAAAGGAAAGGGATATATCGTGAACCACTTCGACCCCCGGGTATCCGCCGGAAAGCTCTTTTACTTCAATCATGGCGTTTTCTCCTTTCCCGAAAGAGCAGCCACAGGAAAAATGGCACGCCCAGGTAGGCGACCAGAATCCCGACAGGCAGTTCAAAAGGCGCGAATGCGGTTCGGGCGGCGGTATCGCACAGAATCAAAAAGGCCGCCCCCAGTAAAGCAGACAGCAACAGGAAGCTCCGTTTTCCGCTGCCCTTTAGAAGAAAGCGCGCCATATGCGGTACGATCAGCCCCACAAATCCGAGCAGGCCCGCAAAGCTGACGGCCGCGCCGGCAAGTGCAGCGGCCAGCGCCAGAAACAGAAAGCGGTAAAACCGAACCGGCAGCCCCAGCGAGGAGGCGGTGATTTCTCCCAGGCCAAGCACATCCAGCTCCCCGGCAAAGAGCAACGATACCAGAAGCCCGAACAGAATCACAAGTCCGGCGGGCCGCAGGATTCCGGTGGAAACGCCCTCAAAGCCCCCGTTCTGAAAATCGCGCAGGCCGGTCATAATATCGGGGAATACTGTGACCAGCGTGTTGATTCCCGCCGTCATCAGGCTGGAGAGCGCGACGCCGGACAGCACGAGCGTAATGCGCGAGGCTCCCGCCCTGCGGGCGATTCCATACACAAGCAAAACCGAGGCCAGAGCGCCCAGAAACGCCGCAAAGGGAAGAACCAGAACCACACCCGGCAGCAGGGCCATACAAAGCGCAACGGCCAGCCCGGCGCCCGCGTTCACGCCGATGATCCCGGGGCTTGCGAGCGGGTTCTGCAGCACGGTTTGAATCAGAACACCCGACACCGAAAGTCCTGCCCCGGCCAGCGCGGCGGCCAGCAGGCGAGGCACCCGCACATGGAGCAGAATACGCCCGGCGGGACTGTCGATTTCCTTCAGACCATAAAAAAGCTCGGTCAGGCTCAGGCGTACCGCCCCCAGCGAAAGGGCCAGCAAAGCGGCCAGCAGCAGACTGACGGCACAGGCGAAAATTGCAAGGGTACTTCTTCTACTGCTCCCCATATAAAATCTCCCAAAGCTGTTCATATGCTTCGGCCCATCGGTTGTTCGGCTTCTGGTGGAACAGCTCCTTTGGCAGTGTGACGTATCGGCCGTTCTTTACCGCACTCAAGCTTGCCCAGGCCGGGCTGGAAAGCAGCGTGTCCTGCAATGCTTTCTTTGCCTTTTCCTCCGAATCGCCCATGGTCGTTGCGAAAATAAAGTCGGGGTCCTCTTGGATAATGACCTCCATGCTCAGATTGTCCAGCAGCCCGGTCTCACTGTCGGCAATGTTGATGCAGCCCATGTCTTTCAGCATGGCTCCGGCCATGGTATCGCTGTTTCGGGCGGCCACCTTTCCGGCGCCGGCCCGCAGAAACAGAACTTTGGGGGAGGGTTTCCCGGCGGTTCGGGCGATGATTTCCTGAACCTGCTTCTGAACGTCCAGTCCGTTCTTTTCATACAAATCGTCCCGCCCGGTAATCTCGGTACAGATTTTCAACATGTTGAGGTAATCCTCAAACACCTCGACTGAAAAATAAGCGGTGGGGATATGAGCGGCGTTCAGCTGATCAGCCAGATCGGTATGGCCGCTGATGTCGGCGGAAAGGATCACCAGACTGGGATTCAGCGCCAGAATGGATTCCAGATTGGGCGAGTGCAGGCTCCCCACGTTGGCAACGTCTTCCGACAGGCCAAGGTCATCTTTAAAGGAGTCGTCCGTTGTACCCGCCAGCTTGCCGCCTGCCAGAAGCCATGTTTGGGCAAAGCTGCCGGACGCGATGACGACCCGGTCGCTGTCCGTAACGCGGATGGTGTGGCCCAAAGCGTCTGTGAATTCCACTCCGGCGGGCGCAGAGGATTCGGGTTTCGGCGCGGTTTCCGTGCAGCCTGTCGTAATCATAAGCAAGCAGAGCAAAAGTAAAAGGAAAGCGGTGATTCGTTTCATTTCTATAAGTCCTTTTCTGTAAGATGAAAATCAATTTAGAAGGTATTGGTGATCAGGATGAATCATAAAAAAACGGAGATATTATTGGTCGGCTTCAGGAACCTGTCGGTTCTGAAAAGCGAATTTGAACAGGCATTTCCCGCGCGCCGGGTGATTTGCGCAAAAAGTGTGGCGGAAGGGATGGCCAAAGCGGAATCGGACGAGGTTTTGATCCAGCCCGTGTATTTGCTGCCCGGCTTCGAATACGAAAAGCTGTGTTCCGACGCGGCCGGGTACGGCGACAGAGTGATTATCGGCAAGCCGATTCTGTCTTTGGAAGAAAATATTACGGCGCTTGCCGGGCTCCTGTTCCGGGAATACGGATCAAAGCCGACGCTTCTTGCGGGCCACGGCACCGAGCACCCGCTGGGGGAGAAGATTTATGCCAAACTGGCGGACCGTTTGCGGGAAGCGGGCTTTGCCAAAGCATTTGTCGGCGTGTTGGAGGGGCGGCCTGGTTTTGATTTCGTTCTGGAGGAGCTTCGGCGCAGCGGCGTTTCGGAAATCACGCTCGCACCGCTTACCATGGTCTCCGGCAAGCATGTGCGCGAAGACATCTTCGGGCAGGGTGCGTCCAGCTGGCAAAGCCGCCTTCAGGCCGGCGGCTTTTGGGTGACACCCGCTTACCGCACCTTGCTGGATTTCTATGCTGTTCGCCGGATGTTCCTGGAAATCTGCGCCCGAACGGATGGATGAGGATTTTTATATGTACATCCCCTCATTCAGATTCACAACGCTTTCCCGGATCGCCAGTTTGTTTGGCAAAAAGATTTTCATGGGAAGCTTGTGCCGCTTTTGAATTCTGTCAATCAGCGTCTGCACCGCCATATTTCCCATTTCGGCAATTGGCATTCCCACGGTGGTCAGCATGGGCGAAACGTATCCGGAAAGCTCGATATTGTCCATGCTGATCAGAGAAAGCTGTTCCGGCACTTTGATTTTCGCCTCGGTAAAGCGGCGCAGTGCGGCGATTGCGGCAATGTCGGTTGCGCAGAACACGGCGGTGGGGAGCGGGCTGGCCGTTTTCAGCAGATGCTCGGCCCCCTGGTAACCTCCGACTCCGTTCTGCAGGCAATCGCTGACGAGGCTCCGGGAGTATTCCAGCCCGTTCTCGCGGAGCGTATCCAGGTACGCCTGGTACCGCACCTCATTTGAAATCTCGCCAATATAGCCGATCCGCCGGTGGCCGCAGGCGATCAGGTAATTCATTGCGATTTGTGTCGCCTCGTACCCGTCGCAGATGATCTGGTCGCAGTCGGCAGAAATGACGTTTCGGCCCACATAAATCAGGTTTTTATACTGCTGTTCCAGAAAACCGATATAATTGCCGCTGAAGCGTCCTAAAATAATCGCTCCGTCCGCTTTGAAGGACTCGATTTTTTCCGGTATGGCGCTGATTTTGACATCGAAAACCGAATAAGAATGCCGCACAGGGTAGCCCTGCTCCAGGGCGCGCTGCTCAATGACCCTTGCAAGCTGCGCGAAAAAAGGATTATCCTCTATCGTTCTGGCCCTGCCCAAAATGCAGGCCAGCGCGCCGGCAGACGGTTCCTGCGACGGGTCTTTTCCAAACTTGAGTGCGCGGGCATTCTGATTGGGCGTATAGCCGGTCTCCTTGATGATTGCCCAGACATGGTCGCGTACCTCCTTGCGGGCAAAGCTGTCGTCCGGGGAATTGATAATCCGTGATACAGTGGAAACGGACACTCCGGCCCGCGCCGCGATTTCTTTCAGTGTCAACCGGGCTCCCCCCTTTTCAACACAATACATATTAAATATATATGGCTTATATGTTACGCCGATTCCCTCAAAATTTCAAGTAAAAAAATGTAGAACGTTTGCGTAACTTTTCGCCCTGATTTCGGCGTTTTCCATGTGTAACGTTTGCGAAATCAGTGCTGGATTTTTTGGCCCCACTCGCGTATAATGATGATTACCATATAAAACTGCATGTAAAGTAGGTAATCGCATGAAGCTGGACATCAAAACACTCGCCACGGATTTTTTCATTATCGGCGGCGGTACGGCGGGCTGCTACGCGGCACTGGCCTTTTGTGAAGAGTCTGGCGGTCGTGTGCTGATTGCTGAAAAAGCAAACATCAGGCGCAGCGGCTGCCTGGCAGCCGGCGTCAACGCCATTAACGCCTACATTGTGCCTGGGAAAACGCCTCAGGATTATGTGGACTATGCCCGGGCGGATGCCGGGGGCATTGTTCGGGGTGATCTGCTGCTGACCATGGCCGAGGGCCTGAACCGCACGGCCGCCAAACTGGAGTCTTTGGGCCTGACCATCCTGAAGGATGCGCGGGGGCAGTATGTGGCACGCGGCAGCCGCAACATCAAAATCAACGGTGAGAACATCAAGCCCATCCTGGCGGACGCCGTTGCCAAACAGAGCCGGATCACCGTACTCAATCGGGTGAACGTATTCGATTACATTGTGAAAGACGGCCGAATTCTCGGGGCCTATGCGATCGGCGTGGATGAGCCGGTTTTGTATGTCATTTCGGCAAAGGCCGTGCTGTGCGCCACCGGCGGCGCGGCCGGGCTGTACCGGCCCAACCACCTCGGCTTTTCCCGCCATAAGATGTGGTACCCGCCCTTCAACACGGGCGCGGGCTACGCCATGGGGATTCGCGCCGGAGCGGAAATGACCACCTTTGAAATGCGCTTCATCGCCCTTCGCTGCAAGGATACCATCGCTCCGACCGGTACGCTGGCGCAGGGGGTGGGCGCAAAGCAGATCAATTCGCTGGGAGAGGTGTATGAGCAGAAATACGGGATCACCACCTCTCAGCGGGTGCATGGTACGGTGACGGAAAATCTGGAGGGGCGCGGCCCCTGCTATCTGCGCACGGTCGGCATCACCAGAGAGCAGGACGAGGAACTGCAGAAGGCTTATCTGAACATGGCTCCCAGCCAGACTTTGCGCTGGATGGAAAGCGGCTGCCCGCCAAGCGTGCAGAATGCGGAAATTGAGGGCACCGAACCCTATATCGTCGGCGGCCATACCGCCAGCGGATATTGGGTCGACACACACCGCGAAACAACGATCAAGGGCCTGTTTGCCGCGGGAGATGTCGCCGGGGGATGCCCGCAGAAATATGTGACGGGAGCCTTTGTGGAGGGCGAGATCGCGGCCAGGGCGGCGGCCAAATATCAACAGGATGCAATCCTTTTGCCAGCCCCGGGTGTGGTGCGGGCAAAACAGCGATGGCTCGAGGGCTTTTTGAACCGCCCCGGAGCGCTGCATAGTACGGATGAGCTGGAAGAGGCCATGCAGGCCGTCATGGATGAATACGCAGGCGGAATCGGTGCGCACTATCGCTTTTCCGATCAGTCCCTGCGCATTGCGGACGGCCAAATCCGGGGGCTGCAGCGGCAGGCCGAATTGCTGTCCGCCTCCGAACTGCAGGAGTTGGTTTATATTCTGGAGCTGCTTGAGCGGCTTACGCTCTGCCGTTCAGTCATTGCACATCTGGGCGCCCGAAAGGAAACCCGCTGGCACAGCTTCGCGGAGCATACCGATTACCCAAAGAGCAGCGCCGAATGGAACTGCTACGTCAACTCCAGGCTGGAAAACGGTGGACTGAACATCCTGTTCCGCCCGCTCGTGAAGGAGGGGGAAACGTATGAGCATTGAGATCACAGCGGCAAGGTGTATCGGCTGTGGGCGGTGCTGCAGCGTTTGTCCCGGCAGCCTGATCCGCTTGGGTGCGGACAAAAGGGCGGGCATTCCGCATCCTGAACGGTGCTGGGGGTGTGCCTCCTGCGTCAAGGAGTGTCCCGTGCAGGCGATCGCCATGTTCCTGGGGAAGGATATGGGCGGCCTTGGCGGGCGTCTCACAGTCCGGCGGGAAAACACCCTGCTTCACTGGACGGTCACAAACCCGGACGGCAGCGCCAAAACCATCACGGTAGACAGCCGCGATTCAAATCAATACTAGGAGTGATTCCCGTGCCATTGACGCACTTAGATAAGCTGGAGGCCGAGGCCATTTACATATTCCGCGAGGTCGTCGCCGAATGCGAGCGCCCGGTCATGCTGTATTCCATCGGTAAGGACTCATCCGTCATGCTGCATTTGGCGATGAAGGCCTTTTACCCCGAAAAGCCGCCGTTTCCCTTTTTGCATATCGACACCAGCTGGAAGTTCCACGAAATGATCGAATTCCGTGACCGCCGCGCAAAAGAGCTGGGCATCAACATGCTGGTATACCGCAATGAAGAGGCGATCGCCGAGGGGGTCAACCCGTTCGATTACGGCGCAGCCTATACGGATATTATGAAAACGCAGGCGCTCAAAGAGGCGCTCACCAAGTACCGGTTTACGGCAGCCTTTGGCGGCGGGCGGCGCGATGAGGAGAAATCCCGCGCCAAGGAGCGGATTTTCTCCTTCCGCAACGAGCACCATGCCTGGGACCCGAAAAATCAGCGCCCCGAAATGTGGAAGCTGTACAACACCCGGATCAACAAAGGGGAGAGCATGCGGGTATTCCCGATCTCCAACTGGACGGAAAAGGACATCTGGCAATATATCCGCCGGGAGAATATCGAAATCGTGCCGCTGTATTTTGCCGCCGAACGCCCGGTGGTGTACCGGGACGGCAACATCATCATGGTAGACGACGACCGAATGCGCCTGCTGCCGGGAGAGCGCCCGCAGATGAAAAAGGTGCGCTTTCGCACGCTGGGCTGTTATCCTCTCACCGGCGGCATCGAGTCGGATGCCGACACGCTCGATCAAGTGATTGCGGAAACGCTCTCCGCCGTGACCTCTGAACGCACCAGCCGGGTCATCGACAAAGAAGCGGAGGGGAGCATGGAGCGCCGCAAACGGGAGGGGTATTTCTGATGAGCGAAGAGAACGGGCTTTTAAAATTTATTACCTGCGGCAGTGTGGATGACGGAAAATCGACCCTGATCGGGCATGTCCTCTACGATTCCAAGCTGCTGTATGCCGATCAGGAGCAGGCACTTTTGCTGGATAGTCAGGTGGGCAGCCGCGGCGGGGCGATCGACTATTCCCTTCTGCTGGACGGCCTGATGGCAGAGCGCGAGCAGGGAATCACGATCGATGTGGCCTACCGCTATTTCACCACGAACCGCCGCAGCTTTATTGTGGCGGACACCCCCGGCCATGAAGAATACACCCGCAATATGGCGGTGGGGGCTTCCTTTGCCAATCTGGCGGTGATTCTGGTGGACGCCTCTCAGGGCGTGCTGGTGCAGACCCGCCGTCACGCCCGCATTTGTGCCCTGATGGGCATTCGGTATTTTGTGTTTGCGGTCAACAAAATGGATCTGGTCGAATATGATCCCAAACGCTTCTTCGAGATTTTGAAGGAGCTTGAAACGCTTCGGGCCGAGCTGGGTCTGGAGCATACGGTAAGCATTCCCGTTTCGGCTACGGAGGGCGACAATGTCACGCGCCATTCCGAAAAAATGCCGTGGTATCAGGGTGAAACCCTTTTGGAACATCTTGAATCGGTGGACGTTTCCGCCGGCGCGCCGGAGGCCGGGTTTTATCTGCCGGTGCAGCGGGTCTGCCGCCCCGACCATACCTTTCGCGGCTTTCAGGGGCAGATCGAAGCCGGGAGGGTGTCTGTCGGCGATACGCTGACCGCTTTGCCCAGCGGCGAGCTCGCGATGGTCAAATCGATTCATATCGCAGATCAGGAAGCGGAAAGCGCGGCCCTGGGCCAGCCCGTCACGATTCAGCTGGACCGCGAGGTGGATGTATCGCGCGGCTGTGTGCTGGCGCGGGGCGCCAACCTGAAAACCGCCAAATCCTTTTCAGCCACCCTGCTTTGGATGGACGACCAGAAGCTCGTTCCCGGCAGAGACTACTGGATCAAGCTGGGCACAAAGCTGCTGCCCGCCATTGTGACGGGGATCCGCCATAAGGTGGATGTCAACAGCGGCGAGCTGCTTCCCGCTCATTCAGTGAAAAAGAATGAGATCGTGCGGTGCGAGATGGTGCTTTCCGAGCCGATGGTGCTGGATGAATTCCGTCTGCACAGAACCATGGGCGAGCTGATCCTGATCGACCGGGTCAGTCATGCCACCGCGGCCTGCGGTGTGATCGAGTCTGTAGGGGATCAGAAGAAGGACGGCGTGTACCTGCGCGACGGTTCCGAACAGCTGAAAATCAATCTGTTCGACCGTTTTTATTATTATCCGGATATCCACACCATCCTGCGGCACAGCCCGTCGCCTGCCGTTTATGCGAAAGGGGACGCGCTGCCGCTGCAGAGCGAGGCGTTCGATTATCCTGCCGACTTTGATCTGGCGGCGGATTCCGGCTTTGCCAACATTCGCGGCGGAGCCTTTGCCGGCTTTGGCCCGCGTGAGCCGAGGCTCCCTCTGCTCGATGCAAACGGCATTGAGTTGGAGGCGAAGCCGCCCCGCGACTTTGGAAAATACCGCAGGGTGACCGTTTGGGAGAAAGATTATGAAATTTAATACAAAGCTTTTACATGGCGGCTTCCCGGCGGACCCGCAGGGCGCGACGCTGCCGCCGGTCTATCAGGTGAGCGCCTTTGCCCACGAATCCGCCGAAAAGCTTGAAAGAGTATTTGCGAACAAAGCGCCCGGTTTTGCCTACACCCGTATTTCTAACCCCACGGTGACGGCCTTTGAACGCCGGATTGCCTCCCTGGAGGGCGGAGCGGACGCGGTTTCCTGCGCCTCGGGCATGGCGGCGGTTTCTATGGCGCTGCTGAATCTTTTGCAGAGCGGTGACGAGATCGTTGCGGGCAGCGGCCTGTTCGGCGGCACGCTGGATCTGCTTGAGGACCTGGAAAAATTCGGGATTCACACCCGCTTTGTGCGGGAGGTGACGGCGGAGCAGGTCGGGCGGGCGATCACGCCTGCCACCCGTGCCGTGTTTGCCGAGCTGATCGGCAATCCCCGGTTGGATGTGGTGGATATTCGGGCGGTTGCAGAAGTAACCGCCCTGCACGGCATTCCGCTCATCATCGACAGCACCACTGCGACCCCGGCGCTGATCCGCCCGCTGGAGCATGGAGCGGATATTGTGGTGCATTCCTCCTCCAAGTACATCAACGGCAGCGGGGACGCCATTTCCGGAATCATTGTGGATGGCGGGCGCTTTCGCTGGGACTTTGAACGGTTCCCCGCGCTGGCAAACTATCGGTCCATGGGCAAATTTGCTTATACGGCCCGCCTTCGGCAGGACATCTGGCGCAACTTTGGGGCGTGTCTTGCCCCGCAGAACGCGTATCTGAACTGCGTGGGGCTCGAAACACTGGGCCTGCGCATGGAGCGGCTGTGTCAGAACGCGCTGGAGTTGGCCGAATTCTTACAAAAGCAGCCGGGCATGGCGGTGAATTACCCGGGCCTTGCGGGCAGTCCCTATCGGCCCTTGGTCGAAAGCCAGATGGACGGCGGCATGGGCGGTGCGATCCTGACGCTTCGGGCCGGCAGTAAGGAAAAGGCCTTTGCGCTGATCAACGCGCTGAAATATGCCCATATTGCCACCAATATCGGGGATGTCCGCACGCTCGTGATCCACGCGGCGTCCACCATTTACAATCATGCGACAGAACAGCAAAAAGAAAACGCAGGGGTGTATGACGATCTGATCCGCGTGAGCGTCGGTTTGGAAGACATTGAGGATTTGAAAGAAGACTTTGCGCAGGCGATTTCCAAAACACAAGAAAGTGGTGATTTTTATGGCGACTGATTACAAAGCGCTGAAAAACGGCGGTTTTATGCGTCAGGTGCAGAAGGACAATTTTTCTCTTCGGCTGAAAGTAGTGGGGGGAAATCTGACGGCGGAACAGCTTTTGACCGTCGCCGAAATCAGCAGGAAATACGGTGACGGGCATGTGCATCTCACCTCCCGCCAGGGGGTGGAGATTCCCTTTATCAAGCTCGGCGATGTGGAATCCGTCAAGGCGGAGCTGAAGGAAGGCGGTGTCGACACCGGCGTGTGCGGGCCCCGCGTGCGCACAGTAACGGCCTGCCAGGGCAGCGCGATCTGTCCCTCCGGCTGCATCGATACTTACACACTGGCGACAGAGATTTCCGACCGCTATTTCGGTCGGGAGCTGCCCCATAAATTCAAATTCGGGATCACCGGGTGCCAGAATAACTGCCTGAAGGCCGAAGAAAACGATATGGGCATCAAGGGCGGTTATACGGTGGAATGGATTCCGGGGGCCTGTACTCTTTGCGGCGTTTGCCTGAAAGCCTGCCGCGAAGGGGCACTGACCCAAGCCGACGGCAAAATCGTGCTGGAGGAAAGCAAGTGCACCAATTGCGGCCGCTGCTTCAAGGCCTGCCCCTTCGACGCGTGGAAGGGCGAACCGGGGTATCTGGTTTCGTTCGGCGGCACCTTCGGCAACCTGATCGCGAAGGGCAGGCAGGTGCTGCCCATCATCCGCGACAAAGAAACGCTGTTCCGGGTGGCGGATGCGGCTATGGCGTTTTTCGACAAGCACGCCAAGCCCAGCGAACGCTTCCGTGTGGCGATCGACCGGGTCGGCTGGGACGAATTTGAAACAGAAATGGAGGCGGCGTATCGTGGGTGATTACAACATTGACGAAACGGTGGATATCACCGATGTGGTGTGCCCAGTGACCTTCGTCAAGGCCAAGGTCGCGCTCGAGGAGCTGGAGGAGGGGCAAATCCTTTCCATCCGCATGAACGACGGCGAACCGGTACAGAATGTTCCCCGCAGCGTGAAAGGGGAGGGGCACCAGATCCTGAAGCTGACGGATAACGGGGACGGCACCTATAACCTGATTGTGCGAAAGGCAGGCGATTGAATGGCGGTCAGAATCACAGCGGAAAACCTGGAAGCCGAGGTGCTGAACAGCACAGTTCCGGTTTTACTGGATTTTTATTCGGACAGCTGCATTCCCTGCAAACGCCTGTCTCCGGTTTTGGCGGAGCTGGAGGAGGAATACGGCGGCCGGTTCAAGCTGTGCAAGGTGAACGTTAACGCCAATCCGCCTCTTTCCGAGCAATATGGCGTTCTTTCTGCCCCCACGCTGATTTTTTGTTTCAACGGAGAGGAACGGCAGAGGAGAAGCGGTTTTGCAGGAAAGGAAGCGCTGCGCGAAATGATCAATCAGATTTTGGAGGACTCAAAATGAAACTTACCGTAACCGGCGTCCCAAAGGAATACGCCGATGGCCTCACCGTGGCAAAGCTGATCGAGCTGGAGCAGGTAGAAACACCGGAGTACGTCACCGTGTCGGTCAACGATGAATTCATCCGCAGCGACACGTTTGCCGAAACAGTGTTAAAAGACGGCGACAGTGTGGAATTCCTCTACTTTATGGGTGGGGGGGCAATCTGATGGCCTTTACCAACGAACAGCTCGAGCGCTACTCCCGGAACATGATCCTTTCCGAGGTGGGGGTAAAGGGGCAGAAGAAACTGCTGGGCGCCAAAGTGCTGATCATCGGGGCAGGGGGCCTGGGCGCTCCCGCCGCGCTTTATTTAGCCGCGGCAGGCGTCGGCACCATCGGCATTGCCGACGCCGACGAGGTGGATTTGTCGAACCTGCAGCGGCAGATCATTCACACCACGGCCGATCTGGGCAAGGCAAAGGTGCAGTCGGCAAAAGAGACGATGCAGGCCATCAATCCCGACATCACGGTCAATCCATACCGTACCTTTGTCGCGGCGGACAATGTCATGGAGCTGATCGCGGACTATGATTTCATCCTAGACGGCACCGATAATTTCCCGGCGAAATTCCTCATCAACGATGCCTGTGTGCTGGCAAAGAAGCCCTTTTCCCACGCGGGGATCATCCGGTTCCGGGGCCAGCTGATGACCTATGTGCCGGGGCAGGGCCCGTGTTATCGCTGCGTGTTCAAGGAGCCCCCGCCGAAGGATGCGGTGCCCACCTGCAGCCAGGCCGGCATCATCGGGGCGGTCGCGGGTGTGATCGGCTCTTTGCAGGCCGTGGAGGCGGTAAAGTATCTCGTTGGCGCGGGGGATCTTCTCACAGGGCAGCTGCTGACATATGACGCCCTCAAAATGGAGTTCCGCAAGATCAAGCTGCCGCGGGCACACAACTGTGCCGTTTGCGGGGAGCATCCCACCATCTTGGAACCGTTTGATTATGAACAGGCGGAGTGTGATTTGAAATGACGGTCAGGCTGAAAAAATCAGATTATGACGCAATTGTCGGCCACGCAAAAGCGGGATTGCCCAATGAAGCCTGCGGCCTGATCGCCGGGATCGTACAGGGCGATCTGAAAATGGTGGAGAAGGTATATCTTTTGTCGAACCCCGACCAAAGCCCGGAGCATTTTTCGATTGACCCCCGGGAACAGCTGGCTGCCGTTAAGGATATGCGCGCACGGGGCCTTTCTCCGCTTGGGAATTTTCATTCTCATCCCTCCACTCCTTCGCGGCCTTCTCAGGAAGACATTCGGCTGGCTTATGACCCGAAAGCCAGCTATCTGATTCTTTCTCTGGCGGAGGAGACGCCGGTGCTCAGAGCATTTGAGATTGCAGGCGGAGCGGTAACCTTGCAGACGCTGGAGATAATACCTTGATTTCGTTACGGTAGTCCCCAAAAGCTGCCCGGGATTAATACAGGTAAAAGTCCTTACCCGCCGGGCGGGAATGAAACAGAGAAAACAGGAGCCGAAAGCGTTAAGACTGGTCTGTCTTAACGCTTTCGGCTCCTGTGATTTATGGAGGAAAAGGTGCAAAATCCATTTTTGTATCGGTTTCTATAAAGAAAAAAGTTGACAGTATCTTGTTTTATTAAAATATCGAATGTTCGATATTTTTTGAAAAATAATATTGACTTATCGTTCCCGGCGCTGTATAGTATAAAGCAAATCAATAATCATATAAAACATATAAATTTTATATGAAATAACGTTCCGGGAGAATGAAAATGGACTTTTTTCGTGAGAAGGTAGCGCAGGTTCAATTGACAAAAAAAGAAGCGCTTGTTGCGGATTATATTCTGAACAACAGTAACAAGGTGTGTTTCATGTCGGCTACGGAGCTTGCCGCGGCGCTTGATATCAGTGACAATACCGTCAACCGGCTGGCGAAATCCATTGGATATCCCTCTTATCTGGAATTGCAAAAGCAGATTCGGGAGCATGTTTCCCATCGCATCGAAAATGCGCAGCGTTTTCTTTTAAACCCCTTGGAGCGAATGTTTTTGGCCGGCCGCAGCGCCAATACACCGGATTCCTCCTTTGAGGCTCAGTTTCTGGAAAAATCGTTTCAGTCCCTGCAGGACTGCTTTCGCAACAATGCCCCGGATAAGCTGGAAAAGGTTTTGTCGCTTTTCCTGAACAGCCAGGTGAAATACATCGGCGGCCAGAGGCCCACGGCCGCCCTGGCGGAAAAATTCGGGTTTATCCTGCGCATGATCCTCAACAATGTGCTCGTTTTGAAGGATGAATATTCCTTTGAAAAAATAATCGATATCGGCCCCAAGGATCTTTTCTTTCTCATAGACTTCAATCCATACAGCCGTTCTGCAAAGAGGCTGCTGCAATACGCACAAGAACGAAAAGCGCAAATCGTGCTGCTGACCGATCAGTTCACTTCCCCTCTTGCGCATTATGCCACAGAGGTATTGGTGGTCGATGTGAACGGTTTCAGCTTTTTCAACTCCAATATTTCCGCACAGGCGCTTTTGGAGTACCTCTGTACCAGGCTGGCCGAACGTGCCAGCCAAACCGCAGAACAAAGGCTCAACTTGCTGAACCCGTATTTTGACAGCCATAAGCTGTCTTCCGGGAAAGCAAATGAATAGAACAAGCAAAGGAGAATACCTATGAAAAAATTCACAGCTCTTATTTTGGCGCTGCTGGTTGGGGCCAGCCTGCTTACTGCTTGCTCCCCCAATGCAGCCCCATCCTCTTCCGCAGCCTCAAAGCAGCAAGGCGCGAAAGAGATCGTGTACGCCAACGCCACCGACATCAGCTCAATGGACCCCAGAAATGCGACCGGCACGCAAACGGCTTCTATTCTGAACCACGTGTTCAGCGGACTCGTTACCACGGATGAGAAGGGTCAGGTAGTCAACGACCTGGCGGAGTCTTACAAGAATATCGACGACAAAACCTGGGAGTTCAAGCTCAAAGACGGCGTAACGTTTCAGGATGGCTCAAAGCTGACCTCCGAGGATGTCAAATATACGCTCGATACCATTCGGGATACCTCCAAAAAATACAAACTCGCCTCGGACTTCTCTTTTATGCAGGTCGAGATCATCGATGAATTGAACTTCCGGATCATTACGGAGGAACCGTTCTCCGGCTTTCTGCTTCGCCTGAACTATGTGAAAATTATCCCCAAAGCCTATGTGGAAAAGGTGGGCGATGAAGAGTTCGCCGCCAAGCCCATCGGCTCCGGCCCTTACAAATTTGTCAGTTGGAGTAAGGATGAAAAGGTGGTGCTGGAAGCCAACGATACGTATTTCGGCGGCAAGCCCGCAATCGATAAAATTACTTATAAGGTCATTCCGGAAGCGGCTTCCCGCATTGCGGCGCTGGAGTCGGGAGAGGCCGACATCATTGCTAACGTGCCCACCTCGCAGATCGAAAGACTGTCTTCCCTCGAGAACGTGAAGGTTCTCAGCAACCCGACAACCCGTGTGATGTTCGTGGGAATGAACCTGATCAAGGATGGACCGCTCCAGAATGAAAAGGTCAGGCAGGCGCTCAACTACGCGGTCAACAAGCAGGCTTTGATTGAAGGCGTGCTGGATGGAAACGCCACGCAGATCGCCACCATTTCCACCCCGGAATATGAGGGCTACGACGCGTCTGTGGAAGCGTATTCCTATGATCCGGAAAAAGCGAAACAGCTTTTGGCCGAGGCCGGCTATGCCAACGGTTTTTCTCTCCAGTTTTCAGTGACCTCCGGGTATCTGAATGGGCAGGATGTGGCACAGGCCATTGCTTCCCAGCTGGGTGAGGTCGGGATCACCTGCACCGTGCAGGAAGAAGACAGCAACCAGCAGCGCGAAAAAATGTCCAGTGGAACCGTGGCGGACCTTTACCTGAACGGCATCGGCGGCCCGTACTCCAATATCGATCTGGTTGCGAAGCTGGCCTTTGGCACCGGCGAGCGCTATTCCACCTACAGCAATGCGGAATTTGACGCCCTTCGCAAAGAGGCGGCGGCCACAGTCGATGAAGAAAAAGCCAAGGTGAAAAACTCTGAAATCCAGAAAGTGATCAAAGAGCAGGCTCCCGCGATTTTCCTATATCAGCAGCATGGGATTTACGCTTACAATACGCGTGTTTCCAATTGGCTTCCCCGCGTAGATGAAATGATTCTGGTATCCAATGCCGACGTGAATTAAACCGGCGGGTTTCCCGCATTTTCCGTTCCGAACAGGAAGCAGCAAAAGCAAACCGCACCGTGCTTTGAAAAAACATGCGCGGTTTGCTTCCGTTTGATGGGTGGTGAGCTAGGCGATGCTGAACTATATACTGAAACGAATTCTTCAGGCCTGTGTTGTTCTATGGGGGATCACCTTAGCGGTGTTCCTGATTTTGCACCTTTCCGGCGACCCGGTGCAACTGATGGTGCCTGCCAGCGCGTCGCAGGCCGAGATCGAGCGGCTTCGGGAAGAGCTGGGGTACAACGATCCGCTTTTTGTGCAGTATGTGCGCTTTCTGGGCGATGCGCTTCGGGGAGATTTCGGGCAGTCCTACAATTATAATCTTCCTGCGCTTGAGGTCGTGCTTCAGCGCCTTCCCGCCACCCTTCATCTGGCGGCGCTTGCGTTTGCCATCTCCCTGGCGCTGGGGATCACCGCCGGTATCGTTTCTGCGGTCAAACAGAATTCTCCGGTGGACTATCTCATTCGGGGCTTCGCTCTTCTCGGGCAGTGTATCCCGACCTTCTGGCTGGGGATCATGATGATCCTGATTTTCTCGGTCCATTTGAAATGGCTTCCCAGCTCCGGCAGTGAGGGCTGGAAATCCATTCTGATGCCGGCCGTGGCCCTGGGCGTTTTCTCCGCGGCCTCTATTACACGGCTGCTGCGTTCCAATATGCTGGAGGTGCTCAGCAAGGAATATATTGACGTAGCCAAGGCCAAGGGTCTGCCAAAGCGCCTGATCATCCTGAAGCATGCGTTTAAAAATGCGCTGAGCTCACTGCTGACCGTGCTGGCCCTCCAGCTGGTTTCCCTGATGGGCGGCTCGGTGATTACAGAAACTGTGTTTGGCTGGCCGGGAATTGGCCGTCTGGCCGTTCAATCCATTCAAAATAATGATTTTATGGTTGTGCTCACGATTGTTGTTCTGATGGCCGCCGGATTTGTACTGATCAACCTGATTGTGGATATCCTCTACGCCGTAATCAATCCCCGCGTGCAATTACAATAAGGAAAGGAACTTACCTGTGTGGAGTCGTTTGAACAAAAGTAAAACAGGAATGCTCGGCGCGGCAATTATTGCCGTCGTGATTGTCATTGCGCTGACGGCCCCGCTGCTCAGCCCGGCGGACAGCAATGAGCAGAATATCATGGAAAAGCTGCAGAATCCGGTTTGGGCAGGCGGCACCTGGGAGCATCTGTTTGGAACGGATAAGCTGGGGCGCGATGTTTTCTCCCGCATTCTTTACGGCAGCCGTGTCACCCTGTTGGTTTCGTTCGCCGGAACAGTGGTAGCCGGTGTTGTCGGTGTGCTGCTTGGCCTGGTGAGCGGCTATAAAGGCGGGTGGGCCGACGTTGTCATTATGCGCCTGGTCGATATCCAGCTTGCGTTTCCCTTTATTCTGCTGGCCCTGTTTATCGCGGCTGTACTCGGCCCCGGACTGAATAATGTGATTTTGATCGCCGGACTGAGCGGATGGGTCAGCTATGCGCGGCTGGTACGCGGAGAGGTTCTCTCGATCAAGGAAAGCGAGTATGTGGAGGCGTTGCGCTCCATGGGTGCGGGGGATATGCGGATTGTGTTGAAGCATATCCTTCCCAATGTCATCAGCCCTGTGATTGTGATCGCAACCCTGGGCATGGCGCGAAACATCCTGATCGAGGCTTCCCTGAGTTATCTCGGCCTCGGGGTGCCCATTGAAATCCCCACATGGGGACGCATGCTCTCCGAAAGCCGGGTGGATATGCTGACTTCGCCCTGGCTGGCCATTCTGCCCGGATTATTCATCAGTCTGACGGTGCTGGGGATCAACCTGTTCGGCGATTGGCTGCGGGACTATCTGGACCCCAGGCTCAGTGACTGAGGGGAGGAGGAAGGCATGAATCAGCATTTGTTGTCCATCAAAAATCTGTCGGTTACCTTTCATACCAAAGGGCGCGCCACCTATGCGCTGAGAAATCTGAACCTTACGCTGGACAAAGGGAAAAAACTGGGGCTTGTGGGCGAATCGGGCTCGGGTAAAAGCGTCATGTCGCGCAGTATCCTCCGTTTACTGGCTGCGCCTCCCGCCCGGATCAGCGGAGAGATCTTTCTGGAGGACGAGGAACTCCTGTCCAAAAAGGAAGAAGAGATGCGTCATATCCGGGGGAATCGAATTTCCATGGTGTTTCAGGAGCCCATGGTCAGCCTGAACCCCTTGTTTACCATTCAAAGCCAGCTGGCCGAGGTGGTTCGCACGCATCGGAAGCTCCCGAACGGGCAGCTTCATGAGCTGCTCGTGCAGAGCCTGGCCGAGGTGGGGATCGCCCAGCCGGAGCGCTGTTTAAAGCAGTATCCCCACGCTCTTTCGGGCGGTATGCGCCAGCGCGTGATGATTGCCATGGCTTTGCTGTGCAAGCCGGAAATCCTGATTGCAGATGAACCGACGACCGCGCTGGACGTGACGATACAGGCACAGATTCTGGATCTTCTCAACGAAGTGAACCAAAAATACGGCACCTCGATCATACTGATTACCCATGACCTGGGTGTGGTAGCGGAGACAGCAGACACCGTGGCCGTGATGTACGCAGGGGAAATCGTGGAGCTTTCCGATGTGCGGGATATTTTCAGACATCCGCTGCATCCGTATACACAGGGGCTGTTACAGTCGATTCCCTCTTTGGAAGACGAAAAAGAAGAGCTGCAGGCAATTGAAGGAACGGCGCCCAGCCTGCATGAGCTGCCAAAGGGCTGCGCGTTTTGTGGCCGCTGTCCTTATGCGCGCCCGCTTTGCAATGCCGACCCGCCGCCGGAGGTGCGTCTGGGCGACCGGCTGGTGCGCTGCTTTCAATATTCCGGCCAATGGTAAGGGGGGATCAGGCTGTGAGTGTAATCAAAACACAAGATGCTTTTCAGGCGCAGCCGCTGATCGAGGCGCACAATCTGGAAAAAACCTTTTCCACAGGCGGTCTGTTCGGCGGGCGCTCCGCCGGGCGGGTCAAGGCGGTCAACGATGTAAGTCTGTCCGTTTTCGCCGGACAAACGCTGGGGATCGTGGGGGAATCCGGCTGCGGAAAGTCCACGCTGATCCGTCTGCTGTTGTATTTGATCCGGCCCAGCGCCGGCCGCGTTCTTTTTCTGGGGAAAGACCTGAGTGCGCTCCCCAAAAAGGAGCTGCGAAAGCTGCGCAGGAATATCCAGATCGTTTTTCAGGACCCCTTTGCTTCTCTGAGTCCCCGGCAAAAAATCGGGGACGCGCTGGCGGAGCCTTTTCTCATCCACCGCCTCGGCAGCCGGAAAGAAGCCTTGGAAAGGGCAAAAGAGCTGCTCAGTGAAGTGGGCCTGAATCAGGACAGTCTGGAGAAGTTCCCCCATGAGTTTTCGGGGGGACAGCGGCAGAGGATCTGCATTGCACGCGCACTTGCCGTGAACCCGAAGGTGCTGGTTTGCGATGAGTGCGTATCCGCGCTCGATGTTTCTGTGCAGGCGCAGATTATCAATTTGCTGATGCGGATTCAGCGGGAAACCAATATTGCCATGATTTTCGTTTCCCACGATCTGCGTGTGGTTCGCCATATCAGCATGGATATTGCCGTCATGCACCAGGGGAGAATCGTAGAGGCGGCTGAGAAAAAGGAGCTGTTTCAAAATCCGCTGCACCCTTATACAAAGGCGCTGCTTTCGGCGGTTCCTTCTCCCGACCCGGAGCACCGCAGGCAGCGCACCATTCTGACGGCAGAAAAAAACAGCGATGCTCTTTTGGGCTGTCCCTTTGCGGGAAGCTGCCTCATGGCCAGAGCGGAGTGCGCGCTTACCCCGCCGATTCTGGAGGACGGAGGAACGGGGCATTTTGTCCGCTGCCCCGTTGCTTTGGCAGAAATCAGTAAAAGCAGGCTGTAATCAGGCCGGAAAGGATATGGCATAACACTATGACGAAGGAAGAACGAATCAGGGCCGCCATCGCAGGAGAAAAGCCGGATACCATCCCGTTTTCCTTCTGGTCTCATTTCCCCGAAACGGATCTGGACCCGGAAGCCATTGCGGAGGAAACCCACCGTTTTGCCCTGGAATATGATATTGACCTCGTAAAGACCATGAACAACGGAATGTACAGTGTGGAAGACTTCGGAGCGGTCGTTGATTACTCCGGGATTGCCGGGGGCGGCGTAGCCAAACTCCGCGAAATCCCTGTGAAAACCACTCGGGATTGGGAGGTGCTGGAGCCGGCCTCGATTGAAACGGGCGCTTTGAAGCGGGAGTTGGTTTATCTTGAAAAGCTGTTGGAAAAAATGAAGGGCCTTCATACCCCGGTGGTGTTTACGGTTTTCAGCCCCCTGACCACAGCACATAAGCTTTGCGGCGGCAGCCTGAACCGCTATATTCGGGAAGAGGGCGGGGAAGCTTTGAAAAAGGCCCTGTCCGCCATTGCCCAAACCACGGCGCAGCTGGCCGCGCGGGCCATTGAACTGGGTGCCTCGGGAATCTTTTTGGCCTCTCAAATGTCTAACAGCTCTATGATGAGCGACGAGGAATATGCGGAATATGGAAAGCCCTACGATCTGTCGGTGCTCAAGGCGGCGGAGCAGGGCTGGTGCAACATTCTGCACGCGCACGGAAATGACATTCTGTTCGATGTACTCAAGGATTATCCCGTACAGATTTTCAATTGGCACGTATGGGAATCCCTTCCCGATATTGAAGAAGGGAGCGCCGCTTTAGATAAGTGCATTCTTGGCGGCATGGAACGGATGGACATTACCAAAGGTGACAAAAACAGGGTGCGCAGCCAGATTTTCCATACCATCAGGGCCACAGGCGGGAAAAACCTGATTTTGGCCCCCGGCTGTGTGGTGCGGCATCCGTTAAATAAAAGCATGCTGTCTTATATCCAAAGCGCCAAGCGGGAAATCGAACAAAGACTGTGATAACCGGAGCTTCTTTCCGGCCTGACAACAAAGGAGAGAAATCATTTGAGCTGTATTGTTTCTGTGAGCGGAAGCCCTTATGAGCAGGGTCTTACGCAAGGCAAGGAATTAAAAGAAGTTATTTTGCGCAACCTTCAGCGCGTGGATCAGAAGCTGAAAGAAAGCCGCTGCGATCAAAAGCGATACGAAGCTTTTGTCAGCCGCAATCTTGAGATGATGAGAAAATTCGAACCGGCTCTTTATGAGGAGATGGAAGGAATCGCCCAGGGTTCCGGCCTGCCTTTTGCGGATATTGTGCGGCTGAATATTCCTGCATACTTTATGACGGAGTATTTTAACCAGGAATGCAGTATGATTGTGGCCAGAAAAAACGCCACCGCGGACGGCTGTACTTATGTGGTCAAAAACCGAGATATGGGTACCTGGATCGAGCAGTGCGTTTTAAAGCGCAGCTACCCTGACGGCAGTCAGATCGTGGAGGTCAACGGGGCCGGCATCGTCACCTACCCGGCCGGGGGAATCAACGGGCATGGCCTGTGCGTCACCACAACCGGCTTTTGGTCGGCGGATCTGCCGCCGGAGATCGACCGGGTAGATTCCTCCCATATTTTTCTGAATATCCACCTTTTGCTTGCAAACTGCAAAACTGTGGACGAGGTCGTCGCTTACGCAAAGCAATCTCCCCGCATGAACGGGCTGAACGTGCTGGCTGCCGATGCAAATGCGGCCTGTGTAATTGAAATGACATCGAATGCCGTCTCTGTGGAATATGATCAGGGAAAGGGCGTTCTGTTCCGCACCAACCATTACCGCTCTGATGATTTTTCCCACTTTAATCCGGAGCCGGCGCTTCGCCCCTCCACTTTTCACAGAAGTAAGCGGATCGAAACGCTGTTAGAACAGCAATACGGGAAGATTCGTTTTCAGGATTTGCTCCGGATCATGTCCGATCACGAAAACGGCATCAACAGCATTTGCCGCCACCCGCAGGGGGAGATTCAGAGCCGGACGGTTTCCTGCTGCCTGTTTGTCGTGGAAGACCTGGAAGTGTGGACTGCTCTCGGCAATCCCTGCGAGCAGCTTCCGTCCGTACGGCTTTCAAAATAAAAATGGAGAGCGGAGGGAGACAATGAAGACACAGATAGAGTCTTTTCTCAGAACCCGGCAGGAGCGGTTTCAATCCTTGATGAAAGAGAAAGGGATTGATGCCGCGATTCTTGTTAAGCCGGAAAATGTGTTTTATTTCAGCAATTTTAACCCAGTCCTCAACAGCCACCCCGTTTTTATGCTGATTCCTCTCGAGGGGGAGCCCTGCCTGCTGGTACACAGCATTCGCTATCTGCACGCGCAGGAGGAGGGCGGCATCCGCAGCATTTACTGCTACGGGAAATGGGGGAATACCCCCTCCCTTGCTCCGGAAGCGAACGAAGCGATCCACGAGCTGCTGGGAGAAGTAGAGGGCACGATCGGCTTTGAGATGGAGAGCATTTCTGTTGAGCTTTATTCCGGGCTGCTGAATACGCTCCATGCACGCAGCAGCGTCTCTGTTTCAAGAGATATTTCTCTGTTGAAAATGGTAAAGGATGAATACGAAATCGGGTGTATCCGGCGAGCGGCCCGCCTGGTAGACTGCGGGGTGGAAACAGCCATCCGGTTTTTGCGCGAGGGGATGAGTGAAGCGCAGGCCAGCACCGAGGCGCAGTACAGTATGCGGAAGCTTTGGCACAAAGAATACCCCGAATTCGAGGTTTGCGGGTTTGGCAATTCAGAGGGCGGAATGATCGACAGCCTGAATGTATGGTCGCTTTCTAACGAGCATATCGCCTATGGGTGCGATTGCCCCAGACACTACATTCCGGCAGACGGAGATATTTCCTTGCCGATGGCGTGGGCCAAGCTGGGCGGCTACCATGCCGAAAACGAGCGCACGGTGTTGGTCGGCAGCGTGAGCGGAATCCGCCGAAAGGCTTATGACGCCATGCTGGAGGCCCGGGCTGCCGTTTTCGATATTCTGCGCCCCGGTATCCTCTTTGAAGAGCTTTATTTTGCGGCCGCAAATGTATTTTCTTCATATGGGTTTGAAGATATTCTCCCGGGCAGAGTGGGGCATGGGATCGGGAATTCGGCCCACGAATTTCCGTCTCTGGCGCGCGGCAACAAGCTGGAGCTTGCCCCCGGTATGGCGATTACGGTAGAACCGGGACTGATGGATAAGAACTGGGGCGGCGCGCGGCATTCGGACAGCGTCCTGATTACAGAAACCGGTTATGAAATCCTGACGCAGCTGGATGCAGGATATCTTCAAATATAGAATGAAAATATATAAAAGGAGGGCTGAAATCAGCCCTCCTTTTATATTGAAATTTTTACTGTACCATAATGTAAAATAAAGTGACCTTCTTTAGTTGCTAGAAAAGTATTTGATCGTTTTGTTTTATACCGATCTTTCCTTTTGCTTTCCGATCACCTATAATGTTACTATAAAAACAAGCTGACAATATGCCAGCTTGTTTTTGTCTGCGAATTCTCCTCTCGTGGATATGTTTCTATTTCCATTTTGTATACGCTGCAATGTAGTTGATCGGATAAGTGGATAAACAGGAATTTGTGTGGAGGGCTCAGCATGGATAAAACAAGAAAGTTGATGGAAATGAACAAAGAGAAAGCGGTAGAATCGAGTGCCCCGTTGCAAGGCGGCGTAGCCTTAGATGCAGGGCCGTTCTACCACGGTACAAAAGCCGACTTGAAGCTGGGGGACCTGCTGGAGCCCGGTTACAGCTCTAACTATGGTGATCGGCAGAAGGCAAACTATGTCTATCTGACAGCGACCCTGGATGCAGCTGTGTGGGGAGCAGAACTTGCGATGGGGGATGGGCCCGGTCGAATCTATCTTGTGGAGCCCACCGGCGCCTTTGAGAATGATCCCAATCTGACAGATAAGAAATTTCCGGGAAACCCGACCAGATCCTATCGCACCCGGCAGCCCCTGCGTGTACTAGGCGAAGTCCTAGAGTGGGAGGGACACTCCCCGGAGGTGCTCCAGAAAATGCTGGATCATCTCGATGCACTCAAACGCCTCGGCATTGAGGCGATAAATGACTGACCGCGTGATAGTCAATCAATCCAGTCTGCTGGTTTGCTTTGAACCTGTATTGCATTGCTATAATGTTCACCCATTTGTGCCGTCAAACTTTATTTGGTGCGGATATGTGCGGAGTTTGTTTTTCCGAATATTCGTACCACCAGCTTGAAGCTAGAAACAAAACGCACTTTCCTTTGTTGAGTGCGTTTTGTTTTGTGTCCGCGTTGCAGCCTGCATCTGTTTTGTACTAAGCGGTACAAATGTAAAAGGCACAAAGTATGGAAGCGTTTTATTGAACTGTCCAGAAATTCGTACCTTTTTCCACGTTCTAAAGCTTACCTTCATTTATTTGCACTTTGCCAGAAAATGAATCTAAGGCAAATGCCACTTCTCAATCCTCATGCGTTCTTCTGATAAGTATAGATGCCCAGACGATTATTCGTGAGGTACATGATCGGAATCAGCAGCTTTTTGGCTCCCGGCAACAGCCGCCGCATCTCATCGGTAAAGTTAATCAACCCGGTCTGCCTGAGTCCGGGGCATAGGCGCACGACCTCACTGCCATCCTTAACTCCCCAGTTGAACTGTGCGCCGGTCTTTTTCACCGTGTCATGCATGCTTCCCTTGTTCACAAGACCCTTATAGAGCAGATCAAAATGTGCTTCAAAGCGGTCAAAACCGTCGGTTAAAATCTCAAGAAGCTGTGCGACCTCGTTTTCATGGAGATACATCAGCATGCCTTCAGAAATGATCAGCAGCGGCTGGCCATTTGTTTTGACAGCCTGTGTCCAGCTGGGGTCCAGCGCGGATTTCGGAATGTTTTGCACGCGGGGATGCTCTTCGAAAAATCGCTTGCGCTGTTCAATCACCTCGGGAAAATCCAGATTATACCACTGGATTCTGCCGTTGTCCACCCGGGAAAAACGGGTGTCCAGTCCACATCCTACCGACACAACAGCGCATTCAGGATTTTTGCGGATGAATAACCGCGCCTGATCGTCCATCATTTTGGCGCGCGCAAGAACACCGTAATAGGACATGACACCGCTGTCAAACTTGGAAAAATCGTAGTCTATTCTTTTGACCATCTCGGCGGCCTTTTGGTCGTTCAAGACAGGGGCAGTACTGGCCGCATCTTTCGCCCGGACGGAAAGAGTGATCATTAGTGTTTCCATGACACCATCGAGCTTTACAGGCATAATTGATTCCTCCCGCAGTTTCTTTTTGCCGTCATCACAAAGTTAGCTATAACTAACTGATTATATTGATAACATACGCTTCCATATTCTTTTTGTCAAGTGCCAGTTCGACCTTTGGTTATCGACAATTATGATAGATAAATCACAGCTGTTGAAGAGGGCCTGAAAGCGACGTGAAGTTATGGCGCTATGGTATTGTTGTGATGTCTGCGGAGTAGCCGCTTTATTTTGGTAAATTGGTATTGCCTATGGGAAAAGAGAAGAAATCTTTTTTTCACTATTGTTCCAAGACAAATGGCCCTCGAGTAGCCATAAAGACAAAAAGACAAACTGACGGATGGCAGTCCTGAATAGGACAGTATAAAACGGAAACTGTTTATGGGCACTGCCAAGTAAGACGCCTGAAAAATAAGCGTATCATTAAAGCCGGGCATACACTTGTTTTTGTTTTTTTACAAACATCCCTTCAAACCAATGGGCAGGAAATATAAAGAAACAGACACCAAATGGTAAAACAATGGTACAGACCGCTAGCGGATCAGTAAATATATTTTAAAATCCGTTGACATCTATTACGTTTAGTGATATATTTATATTACAGTAAACGTAATGATTAAATGGAGTGATAGATATCAGAGATAATAGAAAGGGTGGGGCATTAACAGAGACAACTTTCCTTGTCCTGTTAGCCGTATATCAGCCGAATCATGGCTATGGGATTATGCAGTTTATTGAAAGGGAGACCAATGGACGAGTCGTTTTAGGTGCCGGCACTTTGTATGGGGCCATCAATACCCTTGTAAAGAAAAAATGGATTGCCCTTTTTGGTGATGAAGCGGATAGCAAGAAAAAAGAATACCTTATAACCGATATTGGAAAGCAGAAAGCGGAAGAAGAGTTACAACGTATAGAGGAGGTTTGGAAACTGGCTTCGACAATGATTAAGGGGGATAGAAGCAAATGAGCAAAACAGTAGTTCGATACTTTTTTGATTTTCTGGAGGGACAGGAAAAATGGCTGAACAACATGGCTGGGCGTGGTTATCGACTAAAGAAATGTGGAAAGATGACCTATACTTTTGATGAGTGCGAGCCAAACGAATATGAATATGCCGTAGAATTTGTTGGAGATCAGGCCTATTCCAAAGCAAAGGATTATCGCAAGTATTTTGAAAGCATGGGTTTTCGTGCTTTTACAAAAAATATAAATCTCAATTTTTCTTATGGAAAGATACGATGGCGGCCATACGCAAAGGGTATGGGGCAGATTGCCGCCTTGCCCGGCGGGTTTAACAAAGAGCTTTTGATTTTGGAGAAAAAGAGAGACGGAAAACCATTTGAATTGCATACAGATATACACGATAAACGAAACCTTTATAAGGCGGTCAGACGAGCTTATGCCTGGGCTGTTCTTATGGTTGCCCTATTAGGTGTTATGACATTCATTCCCAATGCAGTGTCAATTTCTGCGCCTATGGTATGGGCGCTTAGAGTTGTCCTGCTGATCTTTGGCGGCCTGTTTGCTGTCCCAACAGTGAAATATTCATCATTGATTCAATATTTGAAAGAAGAAAGTAAAACTTTTGAATAGCAGGGTACACATACTATCCATACAACGCTGAATTATGGCATATCAAAAAGCCGTCATTTAGCAAACGATATTTTGTGGGGACATGATGACTGTGCCCAGCTTTGAGAACACGACGGCTGCTCTGACGGAAGCAGAATCACAAGTGTACAATGATTCTAAACGCGAAAATCTCTCAGCTTTACTGCTGAGGGATTTTTATAATCTAGGCGTTTTCTCCTTATTACGAGAGATCAGCCTCTCGTTTTTGCGCTCTTTGGCCCGATACAGCAAAGAAAAAGGACTTGACTGCGCAACGGTGCAGTCAAGTCCTTTTTTATCAGCCAAGGATTTTTTTCAAATCCTCTTCGGCAGTGGTGATCGGCCCAATATGATAGTTTTCAACCAGTATATTCAGCACGCTCGGGGAGAGAAAGGCCGGCAGTGTGGGGCCAAGCAAAATGTTTTTGATGCCAAGCGAAAGCAGAGTAAGAAGAATGCACACAGCCTTTTGCTCGTACCAGGAAAGCACCAGGGAGAGTGGCAGGTCGTTCACGCTGCATTCGAACGCGTCCGCAAGGGCAAGGGCCACCTGAATGGCACTGTAAGCATCGTTGCACTGTCCCATATCCAGAATTCTGGGCAGCCCTTCAATTTGCCCCAGGTCAAGGTCGTTGATCCGGTACTTTCCGCAGGCAAGCGTAAGGATGATCGTATCCATCGGGGTCTTCTTGGCGAATTCGGTATAATAGCTTCTGCCGGGAGCGGCTCCGTCACAGCCGCCAATGAGAAAGAAATGACGGATTTTCCCCTTTTTGATCAGATCGATGATCGCTCCCGCCGATGCCAGCACAGTGCCGTGCCCAAATCCTGTCGTCACCGTTGCGCCGTCGTTGATTCCTGTCATAGGCTGGTCTTCGGAGTAACCGCCGCATTCCAAGGCCTTTTCAATGACAGGTGAAAAATCCTTGTCCTCTTCGATATGGACAAGCTCCGGATAAGAAACAATCGACGTGGTAAATACCCGGTCGCTGTAGCTTTGTCGGACCGGCATCAAACAGTTGGTTGTAAAAAGAATGGGGGCGGGGATATTGTGAAACTCTGATTGCTGGCTTTGCCAAGCGGTCCCATAGTTTCCTTTTAAATGCGGATACTTTTTTAACCTGGGGTATCCGTGTGCGGGCAGCATTTCACTGTGCGTGTAAATGTTGATGCCCTTGCCCTCCGTCTGTTGCAGAAGAAGCTCTAAATCGCGCAGATCATGCCCGCTCACCACGATAAAAGGCCCTTTTTCGATGGTCAAAGGCACCGTTGTGGGAACGGGTGTGCCATAGCTTTCCGTATTGGCCTGGTCAAGCAGCTTCATACATTTAAAATTGACTTCGCCGGTTTTCAAAACGAGCGGCAGAAGCCGATCCATACCATAATCTTCTCCGATGGCGTGCAGGCCCTCATAGAAAAAGGAGGTCACTTCGTCGTCTGTAAATCCCAGCACAAATGCGTGATAGGCATAAGCGGCCATCCCGCGAAGACCGAACAGAATGAGCGACTTTAACGAACGGATATCCTCGTCAGCTTCCCAGATCTGACGCACATCATAATTTTCTGTTCCCGCCAGAATTTTTTCTTTTTCAGAATCGACCTGATCGATCAGCCGAAGGATTGTATCATTGTAAAAATTCACATTGGTAATTGTGGTGAACAATCCCTTCAGCATCAGCTCGTCCGATCGCTCGGTGGCCTTTTTCGCCATTACCGCTCTTGAAAGACCAATCAGAGCGCCCGTTAAATCATCCTGGAAATTTGCGGTATCCGATTCTTTTCCGCAGACTCCAACTTTCCCTTCACAGCCGGTGTTGTGTGCTGTTTGCTGGCATTGAAAACAAAACATTTCGTCCATTCTGTTTGGCCACCTTTCTATATTGCCTGTTGTGTTAAAATTTGGCCTAATTAATGTTCCCGGCATACTCGGCCCTTATTCCGTTTTATTCGATGCGTGCCGATTCTCCTGCGGATATTGCGCTTGTTTTCAAAACTCCTCTAAGGTGAAATTTTCCGGTTCAGAGGAACACTTTCCATAAATATTCAGAATTGAGTCCGAACACAAATGATGTCCGGACTCTGTTGTGGATCGCGGTCGGGATATCAAAACAGACCGGTCTATGGTCGGACGAATTTTTATTTATTATAAAGAAATCAGAGCATTTGGGACTCTTGGAAAATACTGTATTTATACATTCACTTCGGAAAAATGATTGATTTATTCATTTAACGGTGCTATCCTTAAAATAAGAATAAATTCTCTTATCGGTATATTGTTTTGATGCGAATCATGCTGAAAAATGCAATTCCCTTCTGTTTTTCGATTGTTTCGGTGTGCCGTTGGAAGTTTAATAATGAATCGGTTTAAAGGGTGCGTATTGGTGAAGTTTCGAAAATCTCCTCCCAATATAGTAAAGCTGCGGTTTGAAAAAGAGCTGGAATATCAGGTGTGGGGCAATCACATGCTGCGCCTTACATGGACTTTTGTCGCAATGGTGATTATTGTCGAGCTGGCGATTTTTGTGTTCAAAAAATTAAACGGCGGCGCCGAAAACACGGAAGAATACCTTTTGATTTATATCGTCACCCCAACGCTGATCAATGTATCTATTCTTGCGGTCACCCATGCAGTTTCCCGCAGACTTCTGGCCAACGGCAGATACAGCATACAGGCGTATCTGTATCTTTTTTGCTTGTCTCTGCTTTGCCTGATGCTGGCGCTGGCGCATAACGCCGTACCGGTGATTTATGTCATTTTTACGTTTCCCGTGCTGCTGGCCTTGATTTATATCGATGACAACCTGCTGCTGGGTGTTTTTTGTCTGAATTTTTTTCTCTATCTATTCTATATTGGGCTTCTGTATTTCGCATATGACCATACCGCATGGATACGCAAGCCCGATTTTATGAATGTTCTTACCGCGGCGGCGATCATTGTGGCGGGCTATATGTCTGCTAAAATGAGCCTGCGTAGGCAGAACAGTCTGGTGTACAGCATTATCTGTGCGCATGAACGCACTAAGATGGATTCGCTCACCGGTCTGTATAATCATGCGACTTTTTATGAAAGACTGAGCGCGCGGATTCAGGAGCATCATCAGAGCTTTCAGCCGTTTTCACTGATCATTATGGATATTGATGACTTTAAGCAGGTGAACGACCAGAACGGCCACGACGCTGGGGACAAGATTATTATGACTCTGGTAGGCTGTATCAAAGCGAATCTCAGGGAAGATGAAGTTGCTTACCGATACGGTGGCGAGGAGTTCACCATTATCACCAACCGGGTCCCCGATGAGGACGTTGTACTGGCCGAATCGATTCGCCAAAGCTTTGAGGAGGCTGCCCGGAAGACCGGCAATCAAACCCCCGCTACAGTCAGTATCGGAATTGCGCGTTTCGACGCAAAGCGGTTTGGAGCCCGGCGGGAATTTTTTTCTGCAGCCGATGAAGCGCTGTATGCCGCAAAGCGCAGCGGCAAAAATCATACCCTGGTGTGGCATGAGGATATTTCGGTATTTCATATTTAGCAGAAGAAAATTCAGTGAGTTTTGTGTTTGAGCGGCAAACATAGACTTGCCTTTTTCAGTTTCTTTGCACGTTTCCCACAAATAAAAAAATTTTTGAAAAAGCTGTACGAATTTTAAATTCGTACAGCTTTTTTTGCAGGTTTCTCCGTCGTGTTTGCTGCAAAGATTGAGAGGCCCGGCTATCTGTTTTTCAGAAAATCTCAGCCTGAGAATCAGAGCGATAAAAGAAACAGATTTCCAATCAAAAGGTATTTCATGGGTTCGTTTCTATAAAACTTTCAAAGATATCAAACAAAATCACTAAAAATATTTTATTTTCATTCGCCTTTATTCCGATATAATGAGATCATAGGGTAAGTTGTATACAAATATTCAATACATAATTACGATTTTGGATGACTTGCCTGTGCGAAAACCAACCATTGCTCAGCAATAACTTGCAGGTTTTATCTGGGAAAACCTGCAGGTTATCATATGTTTTTTTGAGGAAGGAGATTTGTTATGAAAAAAGGGTTCAAAAAAGGCTTGGCTTTGACACTGGCCTCAGTGATGCTGCTTTCCACAACGGCATGCGGGGGTTCTTCCACACCCAGCAGCTCTGCTGCACAGGGAGGTTCCACATCTTCGGGGGCGGCCAGTGAAGAGCTGACAGGCGAGCTCCGCGTTACGACACAGGCATGGATGATGGGCAAATATGATTTTGAGGGGATCAAGGCTGATTTTGAAAAGAAGCACCCCGGCGTAACCGTTGTTTACAACAAGGTCGATAACGCCGACGTGACGACCAACATGCTGCAATGGTCTCAGGGCAAAACGAACTGCGATATTGCGATCGGCGGCAGCCGTGAGCATGCGGTTCAGTATGCCGCAAAGGATTACATCATCGATTTCGGTGACGATTTCTTTACCGGCGACATCGCGAAGGATAAATTCTTCCCCGCGTTCCTTGAGCTGGGCAATGTAGAAGGCAAGCAGTACATGATCCCGATCACCGGCGAAGTCATGTTCATCGTTGCCAACAAAGAACTGATGAAAAAAGCCGGCCTGACAGACGCCAACGGGAAGGTAGAGACTCCCAAAACCTGGGATGAGCTTTACGAGTATGCAAAGAAAGCGACCGTCGTAGAGAATGGCAAAACCGTGCAGACGGGCCTGTCCATCGACTGGGGCACCAATTTTATGACCTACTCTTATCTTTCTGCTCTGCAGGGAATCAAGGGCAATTTCTATGAGTCCGACGGCAAAACCATCGACTTTACCAGCCCCGAATCCAAGGGCCTGCTCACAAGCTGGACCAAGCTGGTAAAAGACGGCTACACCCCGACCGATACCTTTGCGGACATGGATGCAGGCCGCACCAACTTTAAAGCCGGAAAGGTCGCCATGCTGATGACCGCGGCTTCCCGCTGGATCGAATGCCAGGAGAACGTCGGAAAAGACAACACCACCGTTATTCCGGTTCCCGGCACCGATACGCACGGCTCTCTGGTTTACATCCACGGCGCGGTGATTCCGAAGGCTTCCCCGAAGATCGAGCTTGCAAAGCTGTTCATCAAAGAAGAACTGCTCAAAACGGAATTCCACGTTCAGGCGCTGAACAAATACGGCAAAATGTCCCCGCTGCTCGCTCACTATCAGGGCCTTGAGAACGCAGATTGGCCAACCGTTGTAGAAGCGACCAAATCCGCGGTTACCACTCCCTTGTATAAGGATTTCTCCAAACTGGATACCGGCATTCAGGTCGAGCTGCAGAAATGCATCAAGGGCGACCAGAGCGTAGAGGATACACAGAGCAACCTTAAGAAGCTGATTGGCACGTTGGATTTGACAACCGGCCTCAATCATTAAGCAGCAAACGGATTTCGTTCAGGAAATTCATACAGGGAAACGCTCCCTGTATGAATTCCCGGGACGCGGGAATGGCTGATCGTGCTTAGGCTTCTGATGAAATCGGCGGAGGAATGAAAATGAAAAATAAGCTTTCACTCAGCCTCAAAAAACAAGTTCCAGGCTATGCATTTATGCTTCCGGGTTTTCTTTTTGTGGCATTGTACATGGGGTATCCGTTATTCCGGTCCCTGTATCTCAGTTTTACGCAGTATAATTTCAGCTTTGATCCACAGCCGATCTTCATCGGCTTCAACAACTACATCAAAATGTTTTCCGATTCTTATTTTATGGATGCACTCCGGAATACAGTTGTGTTTACCATCGCGTTTTTGCCGGGCGTTATGATCATCTCCCTGATTCTGGCGATGATGCTGGATAAAGGGGTGAGAGGATCGGGCTTTTTCAGAACCTGTATTTTTCTGCCGGTCGTCGTGCCGCTTTCCCTGACAGGTATCATCTTTCAGTGGATTTTGAATGAGCAGTACGGCCTCTTAAACTGGTTCCTAGTAGATGTGCTGCACCAGAGTGCGTGGGCTCAGAACTGGCTGGGCGACGGCAACTGGGCGATGGTCAGTATCATCGTAGTCAGCCTGTGGAAAAACATCGGTATGCTGGTCATCCTGTTTATGGCGGGGCTTCAGGCCATTTCAAACGATATTATGGAGGCCGCCCGGGTAGACGGCGCCAACGCGTACCAGCGCATCGTACATATTACGCTCCCGAATTTGAAAGAAAGCTATGTGATCTGTGGCATCTGGGCAATCATCCAGGCGGTTAAGGTCTTTGAGCAGCCCTTCATCATGACGCAGGGCGGCCCCGGAACCGCTACTCTGGTGCTGTACCAGTACACGTGGATCAATGCATTTAAATATTTCGAAATGGGGTATGCCTCTTCCATCGCCTATTTCATGGGCGTCGTCATTCTGCTGCTCTCTGTGTTCAATATGTTCCTCAACAGAGGGGACGACGCAAAGATTAAGAAGGTGAAGGTATGAAAGAAAAGAATCTGGCGCTCAATTTCATCCTTTTTGTTCTTTTGCTGGTCACTGCTTTTGTCTTCATCGTTCCGTTTTTGTGGACGTTTCTCACCTCGCTGAAAACCAACGATGAAATTTACGCGTCCGTGCTGACGATCCTCCCCACAAAAATCACCTTCGAGCATTACGTCAAGGTGATCACCCAGATGGGCGATTTCCTCAAGTATTTCAGAAACTCGGTGGTCGTTTCTCTGTGGAGCGTGCTGGCTACGGTCGTTTTCAGCGCTTCCATGGGTTACGCGTTCTCGAAGATGGACTTTAAGTTCAAAAATATTTATCTGGGCTTTGTCCTGTTTATCCTGACGCTGCCTTATGTGATTTATCTGATCCCGATTTATATTATGGAATCCAAAATGGATTTGATCGATACCGCATGGGGCCTGATTCTGCCTTACATCGCGACCAATCTGCCCATGTCCGTGTTTATCATGCGCGGCCAGTTCAACAATGTTCCGAATACGCTGGGCGAGGCGGCCACGATCGACGGCTGCAACAACTGGCAGGTTTTCTCCAAGATCATGCTCCCGGTCGTAAAGCCCGGCATCGCCACCGTGATCATTTTCACCTTTATCAATGTATGGGGTGAATTTACCTACGGCAGAACCCTGACCGCTACCGCAAAGGCGCAGACGCTGCCGGTCGGCATTACCTTCCTGCGCGACGAGGCGGCCTCCTGGCAGTACGGCACGCTGACGGCGACCATCATTCTGTCTCTGATCCCGCTGCTAATCATCTTCCTCAGCATGCAGAAATATTTTATCAGCGGAATTATGGAAGGCGCTCTCAAGGGCTGATGCCTGATTTCCCGCAGCAATCCGGTTCTTTTGGACCTGTGACAACAGAAAAACGGTGATTGACGGAACAGATCCGCAGTCACCGTTTTCGGTTTGTGAATTGCCGCAAAAGCGGAGCGGCGATAAAAGAGAACTCTTCAAATGGTTTCATAAGCGTTGTCGGCGGTAATATCGCGCTCGTAAAAGGGCAGGTTGCTTTTTAACACAATGATCGGCTCGATAAAGATGCTGTCGCTTCTCGGGAACTCGTTTTTCACCAGAAAGTTAAACAGTGTCCGGCAGCCGAGATAGCCAAGCTTGAAAGGCTTTTTGTAAATAATCGCCTGCAGCACGTCCGAGAGGAGCATCTCGCGGCTTTCCTGAAACAGATCGCTTCCGATCACCTTTATCGTTCCAGCGCGGCCTGCATCCAGCACCGCTTTGCAGACCGGCGGCGTGTTGGTGGCCGTGCAGGAATAGATTGCGCTGATTTCCGGGTCGGATCTCAGCAGCTCCACAAGCTCATAGTATAAATGCTCTGGGTCCCTGCGGTTGTAGATTTTGATGATGTCCATCCGGTTCTGCGCTTTTGCAAAATACTGCTCAAAGCCGGTAACGTTCATATAGTGGGTCGAAACCATGATATCGCCCGATACCACCAGAGCCTTGCCTTTGTTCGCGGTAAAGCCCGAGATCAGCTCGGCGGCCAGGCTGCCGGCCATCAAATCCTGCGCTCGCACACAGCAAAGGCGTTTTGCCTGCGGCAGGTCGGAAACGATGAAGACGGCCGGAACGCTTCTCTTGCTGAACTGATCGATAAAGTAAGTAAACGCCGGGTCTTCTACCGCGAGCGTTACCAGACCGGAAATTTCATCGCAGTGGTTCTGGTATACCTCCTCCAGGTGCTTCGGCAGGTTGCTCAGCGGGCCCGAGAAACCGAAATCCAGAATCTCAATGTTGAACTCGGCCGCCTCGGCCTGAAAGGCGCGCATGCCCTTCCAGATATCCCGGTAGTAATAGCGGTTTGTGCCGGAGTTCGGCAGCGGCACCACAAAGGCAATTTTCAGCAGCTTGCGTTTCAGGGAAGAGGCAACATAGTTGGTTTTATAACCCATGCCGTCGGCAATGGCCAAAATCTCTTTTCTCACTCTTTCGCTGATACCGGGTTTGTTGTAAAGTGCCTTGTGTACGGTGGAAAGGGAAACCTCTGCCTCAGCCGCAATATCTTTTAAGGTTGCTTTTTTATCTTTCATACCGATCCTTTCCCAATCCTTGATTTTACTTACCTATCTTGTAATACCGCCCAAAGAAAGAAACGACGTTCTCTTGTGGAAGCGTTTTAAAGTATATTTAATATAACATAAATACCAAAAGAAAGAAAGGGAGTTCTCTAAAATGTAAAAAACGTTTTTCTAAATTTAATTCCAATATAAGCTTTGTTTTAGAAAGTGGAATTGTGTATATTGAGAATTTGATTGTAATATCGTTGACTTTGGTTAGCTATAATGCTAGAATGATGATAGAAATAGAGAAAACGTTTCTCTATTTCCCGAAGAGAAAGGCGGAACAAAAATGAAAATCGTAAAGTTCGAATCGTGGTGGGTGAAACGGGATCAATGCCTGTTTGACGAAAAGCGAAGAGGCGGCGGAAAAATGCCCTGGGACGTCGTTGTCATCAAGCTGACGACCGATACCGGGATTGAGGGAATCGCCACCGCTATGGCGGCTCGTTCCGGGCAGGTGACGGAGTCGTATCTCTGCGATACAGTTGCCCCGATGGTGGTGGGACGTTCCCCGTATGACAGGGAGAAAATCTTTTACGATTTCTGGAACCTGGACCGTCACGAGGCGTTTTTTCCTGTTTTTCTTCCGGGCTCTGTGGACGTTGCGCTGTGGGACATCTGCGCCAAGGCCGCCGGCCTCCCTCTGTATCAGTACATAGGCGCTTACCGCGAAAGCCTGCCGGTTTATGCGAGCAGCCTTTTCTATGATACCGTGGATGCCTATGTGAACGAAGCGCTGTACTATCGTGACAAAGGCATTCCGTTCTATAAGGCGCATCCGCCCGGCCCGTATGAGTTTGATATGGAGATCCACCAGAAGCTTCGCGAGGCCGTCGGCCCCGACATGGGCTTGATGACAGACCCCGTCGGCGAATACAGTCTGGACGAGGCGATTACGGTGGGCCGCCATCTGGAGAAGCTCAACTACCTGTGGTTTGAAGAGCCGTTCCGCGATTTCGAGCTCTACAAATATCAGGAGCTCTGCAAAACGCTGGATATCCCGATCGCCGCAACGGAAACCACGCGCGGCGCGCATTGGGGCGTGGCGCAGGTCATCAGCCAGCGGGCCGCGGATATTGTGCGCGCCGATGTTTCCTGGAAATGCGGCATCACCGGCACCCTGAAAATCGCCCATCTGGCAGACAGCTTTGGCCTGCGCTGTGAAATTCACACCACGACCATGACCTATATGGATATCGTCAATCTTCATGTTTCCTGCGCGATCCGCAATTGCCGCTTCTTTGAATATTTTGTGCCGGAAGAGAGCTTCCAGTTTCCGATGAAAGGGAAGCTTCCCATTGACGATCACGGGATCATTACCGTGCCCAAAACACCGGGCATCGGCGCGGAGCTTGACTGGGAGCTGATCGAAAGGAATTGTGTCTCTTATAAAGTGCTGACTCTGTAAATAGCGGCAGGGAAGCAACGAACGGCAGGAAAGATACCGGCATTCTTTCCGTCATGGATGGGAAGAATAAACTACCAAAAAGATACAAGCATTTCCCTCGCCGACAGCGTGGGGCAAACGGATGCTATTTCATAGGGAGAAGGAGATCGAGCAAATGAGCGAAGAATTCAAAAACATGTTTTCTCTGAAGGGGGAGCGTGCCGTCATTACCGGCGGCGCGACCGGCCTTGGGTTTGCGATGGCGAAATGTATGGTAGCCGCGGGGGCTGAGGTCGTCCTTCTGGCCAGAGATGCCGATAAGCTGCAAAAGGCGTGCGAAGAGCTGGGCAGCAGCGCGAGTTATTATGCCTACGATGTGACCGATACCGGCCGTGCGCAGGAAATCGCCGACCAAATCATAAGGGAGCACGGCGATGTGACTATCCTGTGCAATAACGCGGGCAATCACTGCAAAAAGCCGATTGAAGAAATGTCCGTCAAGGATTTTACCGATGTGCTTGACGTTCACGTGGTCGGTTCCTACGCCTTCACCCGCGCGTTTGTCCCTCATATGAGGAAGAACCAAAAGGGCAGCATCGTCTTTACCGCGTCGATGACCTCTTTTATCGGCATGCCCTATGTGATGGGCTACGCCGCCGCCAAATCCGCGTACCTTGGAATGGTGCGTTCGCTGGCCGCCGAGGTCTCCGCAGACGGCATCCGCGTCAACGCGGTCGCGCCCGGCTGGATCGACACGCCCATGTTCCACAAGGCCGTCGATAACGATCCGCCCCGCCAGCAGAAGATTCTCGGCAGAACGCCGATGAACCGGTTCGGTGATCCGGAGGATATCGGCTGGGCGGTTGTGTACCTTTGCTCTCCCGCCGCGAAATTTGTCAACGGCGTTGCGCTCCCGGTGGACGGCGGCGCTCTGATCGGCTTTTAAGGCGAAATCACCTGAAAAGTATTGTTGTGTAAAAACAGCGCCACCTTCCCTTGCCGCAGGCCTGGGAAGGTGCGAACAGCTTTTTAAAAATGGAATGCAATATGCCAAAAGAACAGTGGGAGGGTTTCACCATGGCACAATGGAATAACGACAAAGAACTGTTTGCGCTCGTGAAAGAGCGCCTGTACACCCCCGTTGTAGGGGATATTCTGGACGGCCTCGGCTGCTACCATCAGTTTCTTCCGCAGGACGTCCGCCCTCTGCGCGGCGACATGAAGCTGGTGGGCCGCGCGATGCCGGTTCTGATGATCGACGTGTACGGGCCGCAGAAAAAACCGTTCGGCCTTCTCACAGAGGCGCTCGATCAGCTCGAAGAGGATGAGATTTACCTCGCCACCGGCGGCACGAAGCGCTGCGCCTATTGGGGTGAGCTGCTCACGGCCACCGCCAGAACCAGAAAAGCGGCGGGCGCCGTCGTGAATGGCTGGCACCGCGACACGCCGCAGGTGCTCGAGCAGAACTGGCCGGTGTTCAGCTGCGGCTGCTACGCGCAGGATTCCTCCGTGCGCACGCAGGTGGTGGATTTTCGCTGCCCGATCGAATTCGGCGACGTGTGGGTCAATCCCGGCGACATCGTGTTCGGCGATATCGACGGCGTGCTGATCATTCCGCAGAAATACGAAACGGAAGTGTTTGAAAAGGCGTTGGAAAAAGCGGCGGGCGAAAAAGTGGTCCGAAAAGCGATCGAGGGCGGCATGACCGCGACCGCAGCCTTTGCCAAATTCGGCATCTTGTAAAGGGGGCCGGGAATATGACCGAGCAGGCCGTTTTCCAGATCGATCAGGCAGATAATGTGGCTACCGCGCTTCAGGCCCTTGTGCCGGGCGCCGCCGCGGCGCACGGCGACCCATCCCAGCCGAGCGTCGCCGTTGCCGAAGAGATACCGGCAGGGCACAAGCTCGCGCTCCGCGACATTGCGCCGGGTGAAAACATCGTGAAATACGGTGTGGTGATCGGGTGCGCCACCAAAGAGATCAAAACGGGGCAATGGGTCCATCTGCACAATATGAAAAGCCTCTACGACGCAAGATCGTCGAGCCTGGATGTTGTGACCGGTGCGCCGACGGATACGCACTATGAGTAACCATCATTTGCAGTAAAAAATGATGGGCTGCGGTCATGCTTCCTCCGCCGAAGTCGGTGGAGACATGACCGCTACAGTTCCATCGTTTGATGAAAAATGAGTTCAACATGGAGAAGCAGAGATGAAAGAGTATCAGAATGTACGCTGGAAAGGGTATCTCCGCCAGGATGGCAGGAAGGGGATCCGCAATAAGCTGCTGGTTGTGTATACGGTGGAGTGTTCCTCGCATGTTGCGAAAGAGATTGCACGCCGTATCGACAGCAGCGATGTGGACGTGGTCGGCTTCGATGGCTGCTGCGACAATGAGTACGCGGTGCGGCTTTTGCTGGCTTTGATCCGTCACCCGAATGTGGGGGGCGTGCTGGCTGTGGGTCTTGGCTGCGAGTATGTGCAGCCGAAGCACCTGGCGGAAAAAGCGCTGGAGGCCGAGAAACCGGCGCAGTGGTTCTTTGTGCAGGAGCACGGCGGAACCGAGCCTTCCATCGAATACGGCCTGCAGCAGGCCCATCTGCTGCTCGAAGAGCTCAGGCAGACGCCCGTGGTGCCGATGGGCTTTTCCGATCTGGTTGTCGGCGCGGAATGCGGCGGCTCGGACTATACCTCCGGCCTGGCAGGGAATGTGGTGGTCGGCCGCTTTTACGATAAGCTGGTCGATCTGGGCGGCACCGCTGTGTTTGAAGAAATTGTGGAAGCGGTGGGCCTGAAAGACCTGCTGGTGCAGCGGGCTGCAGACGACTGCGCGCGGGAACAGCTTGCCTATACCTATAATAAAGCGCTGGAGTACTGCAAGTCGGTGCGCCAGTATTCCGTTTCTCCCGGGAATTTTGCGGGCGGGCTTTCCTCTATTGAAGAAAAGAGCATGGGCGCCGTGATCAAAAGCGGCAGCCGCCCCATCAGCGGTGTGATCAAGGTCTCTCAGCAACCGCCCAAAAACGGGCTCTGGCTGCTCGACAGCACACCCGACCCGTACTGGATGGGCTTTGGCTATACCAATCCCAACGACAACGAGGGGCTGATGGATTTGATCTCGTGCGGCTGTCAGCTGGTATTTCTGGTGACCGGCCGCGGGAACATTGTGGGCAGCGCGGTGGCTCCGGTGTATAAAATCACCGGGAACAGCGGCACCTTCCACCGAATGAGTGGAGATATGGATTTTAACGCCGGGCCGGTCTTAAGCGGCGAGGTCACTCTGGAACAGCTGTGCCAGAATCTTTGCGATGAGGTGATCCGCGTGTGTTCCGGCGAGCCGACCAATGCGGAAAAACTCGGCCATAAAGAGTATTTTGTTCCCTATAAATATCAGGAAAAAGAGGTCGTGGTCAAAAGAAAATGTGAATAATGTTTCCGAGACCATCGAAAATTGTTCGGCCGTAAAATTGCTTTGCTATTTGCGCCTGCATTGGCAAATGCCGCAAAATTCAGACACATACCGCAAGTCTGCTCGTTCCTCTGCGGTATCTGCCATTTTTACCTATGCGATTTTCAGCATTCTGCCTGTTTTCAATCGGATGATATAACCGGTTCACAATCGCCTTATGAAAGTACAGCGATTTCTTCCCCCGTCGCAGGCGGGGGAAGAAAATCAATCTCTCTTTCAAGTGGAACAACTGTAAATCTAAATGGCATTTTCTCTGATTGTTATAAACAAAAATAGGAAAATCTATATTATTTGACAAATAACCAAAAGTTTTTTATAATAAGTTGTACAAAGTTTTGAATCAGGGGGATGTCGTCGTGAAAAAAACGGCACGAAAAGCGGCGGGGTTGCTTCTTACGGCAGTTTTGCTGCTGCCTGTAGGCTGCGCTGACCATACTGCCGCGCCGCCGGACGAGAGTGCGGTGAGCAGTCTCCCTGAAACGACCGTAAAATTCTGGACCTACTGCACCACTCCGGAGCGCGAGCAGGATTTCGTCCGCTTTCAGCAGATTTTAAAGGAGCGGCATCCCGAAATCACCCTGGATTACCTGGGCATTCCGGGGGACATCCCGACCTTTATGCAAAAGCTCGATGTTGCGATCGCGTCGGATACCGCGCCGGATTTTACGGATTTTTATGATTCCAAATACATAAAGAGCGGTTTTTATGAACCGCTCGATGCTTTTTATGATCACTGGAGCGAAAAGGAGTCGCTGAGTGCCGACGCCATTCTTCAAGCGCGCTCTTATGACCCAAAGCAGCAGCGCCTGTATACGCTTCCGTTTTCGATGCAGCCGTGGGGCATGTGGGTTCGCACCGATCTTCTGCAGTCGGCGGGCATGGGTGTTCCGCAGACATGGGACGACTTTTTTACCGCAGTGCAGAAGCTGACCAACCGCGAAAACGATCAATATGGCATTGCGCTGCGCGGCGGCCCGGGCAGCAGTAATACGCTCGAAGCCCTGATGTACGCTTACTCGGGGCTTACCGATTATTTTGACAAAAACGGCAGGTGTACCATCAACTCCCCCAAGCATGTGGAGTTTGTCGAGCGGTACCTGGGCCTTTATAACCGCTATTCCGCGCAGGATGATCTGGTCAAGGGCTGGACGCAGCTGACGGCTTCCTTTCAGGCGGGCAAAGCGGGCATCATCTTTCATAATTTCGGTTCAGGCACATCGATCGCCACCGCCTTTTACGGGGATCAGTCGCGGTATCAGGCGGCGGAGCTTCCCCGAACAGCCGACGGCAGCGCCCAGATGCGGTTTGTAATGATGCGCTCTGTCAGCATGAATTCCAAATCCGATGTCAAAGAGGCTGCCTTTCAGGCTATGACGGTCTACTGCAGCACGGCAGTGCAGATTCCGCGCTGCAAAACACAGGGGGAGGTCCCCGTGGTGGCCGGCGCGGCGTCAAGCCCCGATTATCTCGACGATAATCACCTGTACCTGCGGCTGGCCGAGCAGATGGTATCGGGCAAGGATGGCTCCGTGCAGATTCAGGTGCCGGTCTATCTGCCGCAGTATACCGAGATTCAGTCTGAGGTGGAACCGATGATTCAAAAGGTGATGGCGGGCAGCATGTCGGCGAAAGACCTGCTCGATCAATGGGCCAAATTGCTGGAAGCCGCCAAAAAGCAATTTGACAGCACACAGGGGTAACAACGCTTTCCGATTTTCGTGAAGGAGCGCGGGGTCTTGAAAAAAGTATTTCAAAAGCCGATCAAAAAGCAGATCATGCTCCTTTTTCTTCCGGTGGTGATTGCCGCGGTGCTGATCATCGGATTATTCGCGTATTTCTTTGAAACGAACAATATCAAAAAGAATGCCTCTTTTCTCACGCAGAGCATGGTGAGTCAGATCTCGATTCTGCTCAATGATAAAATGATGACTGCCTTTACGCAGATGATCAATCTGTCGGGCAGTCCGGCGGTCAACACTCTTTTGCTCAGCGAGAGCTCTTCAGAAGAGGATTTCAGCAGTCTGATGACCTGCTACAGCAGCATGGAAGAGATTTACCGCAACTATGACCAGATGATCGATTCACTGTATTTCTGCAACAACCGCGGGATCGAGGTCAAATATTTTGTCAGCGATGTGCCAAAGCACATCGGTCTTTCGCTGACCCAGTGGATGAAAAAATACAACACTTCACCGCATGGGGTGTACTGGCTGAATGACCATCGGGACGATGTGTTCCAGACAACGACGCCGCACAAGGTGATTTCCGTGTTTCGGATCATCGGTTCGCCGCAGTCCGCCTCCAGCGGGATCATCCTCTTTAATTTAAACAGCAGCTATTTTTCCGGGATTCTCGATAACGTCCATGTGTCTGAAAACGGATACATGATGCTGATCAGCAGGGACGGTACGCTGCAGTCCGCCGCGATGCAGAACCGGTATTGCCTGACGCTTTCCGCCGTGGAGAAGCTTAAAGAGCATTTCGGCTCCAGCGGCAGCACCGTGCTGCGCAGCGTGACAAATCAGCGGATGATCGTCACTTACCAGAGCATTGAGGCCAACGGCTGGATCGTCGCGGCCGTTATGCCGGAAAGCGATCTTTTAAGCAGCGCGGGGGAATTCAAATACATATTGCTGGTGCTGATGCTGGCGCTGACGCTGCTCGTCATCTTTCTTTCGAACCTGCTGGCCAAGAGCATTTCCAAACCGATCGAGTACCTTTCCGATCAGGTGATCAAGTTCGATAATGGGGATATGAACGTCAGCTTTCAGGTGGATGCCGGCAACGAGATCGGCGTTCTGGCGCATGGCCTCTCGTATTTAAAGATCGCCGTCACAGAGCTTCTGGCGCAGGTGCGCCGTGAGCAGGAGCAGAAAACAAAGATGCAGCTTCTGGCGCTCCAGGAGCAGATCAAACCCCATTTTCTGTACAATACCATCGGCTCTATTCGCCAGCTGGTCAATATGAGAAACAATCATATGGCAAGCGATATGTGCGTAGAGCTGGCCCGTTTTTACCGGCTGGGCATCAGCGGCGGCAAAGAGATCGTCACGGTCAGAGAAGAGCTGGAGCATGTGGCAAGCTATCTGGAAATTCAGAAAATGCGCTACGGTGACGACTTTGAATATGTCATCGATGTCAAGGAAGAGCTTTTGTCCATCCAGATTCTCAAGCTGAGCCTGCAGCCGCTTGTGGAGAACGCCATTTACCACGGGATCAAAACAAAAGACGGCATTGGGATGATTCTGGTCAGTGGGGAGAAGCAGGAGGACCGTGTGATTCTGACCGTGTACGACGACGGCGTGGGCATGGACAGCGAAAAGCTCGAAGACCTGCGCGGCACGCTGAAGCTGCCGCCCGAAGTAAACCATACCAAATATTTTGGCCTGCGGAATGTCAATACCCGTTTAAGGCTGTATTTTGGGGAACAATCCGGAATCGTATTCGAAAGTGTTCAGGGAGTTTATACCCAGGCGAGCATTGTGATTCCGCTTGCCGGCTCGGGGGAGGGGGAATGAGTTTTCGTGCATAAGCTGTTGATTGTTGACGACGACCAGATCATCCGGGCCGGGATGAAGCAGAATATCAACTGGGAGGAAAACGGCATCGAGGTGGTGGGAACCGCCAGCAACGGGAGGGAATGCCTCGAGATGATCCCGAGCAGCCTGCCGGATATCATCCTCACCGATATCAAAATGCCCTTTATGGATGGTATAGAGCTGATGGAGGCGGTGTACCGGCTGTACCCGCACATCAAGGTCGTTCTGCTGACGGCGTACGGCGATTTTAAATACGCGCAGATGGCGCTGAATTATAAGGTATGCCAGTACGTGATGAAATACGAGCATAACTCTGAGGTTTTGGGCGCTGTGCTGAAAGCCGCCAAGGAATCCGACGACCAGAAGGATAACGTCGAGATTGTAAAGCGCGGACGAAAGCTGCTGGAGAATAAATTCTTTTACGATCTGGTGGTCAATTTTCAAAATGATGACGAACTGAGGGAGCGCGCAAAGCGCCTGAATATCCGGTTTATCAGCCCTGTTTTCTGCGTCGTGTGCATTGATGTCGGAAAACGGAGCGAGCGAGAGGCGGAGATTCTGCTGTGGCAGAAAAAGCAGCTCTGTGAAAAGATCGGGGAACTGCTGCAAAGCCGCCTGAGCCTGCCGAATGTGCAGGTATATTATTTTGTGGGCGATATTTACCTCAATCTGGTCGTCAACTTTGCGGAGCGGCTGTCTGAAAGCGAGCAGGAGGCATTCTTCGTTCAGCTCGAGCAGGCGTTTTCTCTGGTGAGAGAAACCCAGAGCGTAACGCTGTCCGCCGGGGCCGGTTCGCTGTACAAGGGGTATCCTAATATTTTAAAATCCTATACGGAAGCGACGCAGGCCCTGGAAATGAAAAGCATGCTGGAATCCCGCCTGCAGGAGGGGAAGAATCTCATCCGGTTCGAGGAGCTGAGAAACAGCAGCGTTTCGCATGCCGCTGTTCTGCGGCAGGTGTTGTCGTTTATGGATTCCAATTATCATCAGGAGGACCTTTCGCTGAACCGGATCGCCGAGGAGGTCCATCTGACGCCGAGCTATATCAGCACTCTGTTCAAAAAGTACCAGGGGGTCAATCTCAGTGATTACCTGATGGAGCTTCGCGTGAAAAAGGCGATGAGCCTGCTGGCGGAAACAGACCTGAAAACGTACGAAATATCCGAAAAGGTGGGGTACAGCAACCCGCAGTATTTCAGCGTGGTTTTTAAACGAATCACCGGCTCTGCCCCGGGGGAATACCGCAAAATAAGCCGTGCCTGATGGGCGGGGTAATAGGGAAGCAACTTCGGAATCCCAAAACCACGAGATAGACAGTCAATAGAAGGGTATGTTAAAATGATCCAGAAGTCAAAATGATTCGTTTTTATTGATTGAGGTGGTCTTGTGAAGTTACGAGAGGAATATACTTGCCCTTTGGAATTGACCCATGACATAACCAAAGGAAAATGGAAACCCATAATTCTGTGGCAGCTGGGGAAGGGCAAAATGTCATTATCGCGGCTTGAGCGCGATATCAAGGGAGTCAATCAGAAAATGCTGTTGGAGCAGCTAAAAGAGCTGCTGGATTTTGGAGTGATTGAAAAAGAATCTTTCGCGGGCTATCCATTAAAAGTAGAATATTCATTGACGGAACGTGGGCACAAATTGTTAGAAGCGATTGTCATCATGCAGTCGATCGGGATCGACCTGATGAAAGAGAACGGTATGTTTGACGTTCTCAAAGAACAGGGGTTTATTTGATGAAAAGGATACCCACAAAAAAGTGGGTCATTTACTTCGTCGTTGCATCATGCTATGCTTGCAGCAGGAGGCGATAAAGTGTTAAGAGATGCGGAGAAAACAATAGGAAATCTGATTGATAAACAGAGTGTTTCTTTCATTAGTTCAGTGGATGAAAATGGATTCCCGAATACAAAGGCCATGCTTCCCCCGAGAAAAAGAGAGGGAATCCAAGCCTTTTACTTTACAACAAACACTTCTTCGATGCGGGTGTCTCAGTATTGCTCTAATCCAAAAGCGTGCATCTATTTCTGCGATAAAAGGTTTTTTCGAGGGGTAATGCTGATCGGCACAGTTGAAGTGCTGGAGGACGCCGCAAGTAAAGAAATGATTTGGCAGGAAGGCGACACGCAGTATTACTCTAAAGGTGTTACAGACCCGGACTATTGCGTCTTGAAATTCACAGCAAGTGCAGGTCGATATTATGCGAATTTTAAGTCTGAAAATTTCTCAATCAAATAAGAGTCACAAGATACTGAATACGCTTTATTCATGGCACGATTGGGGTTCTGATTGCGGTTCCGGTTCCAGTTCGAGTTCCGGTTCCGGATCTGGCCCCGATTTTTGATTCATTGCCAAAAATAGTGTGGGAATCACTGCGGCCATGGTAAAGCCGATTGCCCACCAGAAAGAGACGTTGAACGCCCCGGCAATCGCCTGAAGATCGGAGCCGGCGCGGCCCGTCGTCTGCGGCTGGGCGACGGTCGCGAGAATGGCCGACCCGAAAGCCCCGCCGATGGTCTGAAAAATCCTTGTAGAGATGCTCGCGTGGGGAACCTGTTCTTTTGGGAGCCCAATATAAGCGGACATCATAATTGCAATAAACAAACCGCCAAGCCCGGCCCCCCTGATCAACAGGGCGACAGCCAGAAGAATCAGATTCGTATCTGCACTGGCAAAGGCAAACGGCAGCGTTCCGATTGCGACAGTGGCGAGGCTGAAAAGCACAATATTACGAGAGCCGTCGCGGTCGGCCGCTTTTCCGGCCCAGCTTCTGGTGAGCAGCATCCCGATTCCCTGCGGCAGCAGCCACAATCCGGCGGACAGGGCGCTTGCTCCGCGCACCTCCTGGTAATAGAGCGGCAGCATCAGCATGGCCCCATTCGTGATGATTCCGCTGAAAATCAGCAGGATATTGGAAGCCGTAAAATTCACGGATTGGAACAGCCGCACATTCAGGGCCGGTTCCCGTTTTGTATTCAGAGCATAGATGATATACGAGGCCATCAAAACCACGCCGAGCATCAGCGGAACATAGACGGCGCTGCTGCCGAAACCTCCATGCTTGGCGACCTGAGCAATGCCGTAGATCAAAAGGGCAAACGCGGGGGAGAGCAAAAGCATACCGAATACATCGAGGGATGCTTTCTTTTCCGAGAGCTTGTCGGCCGGGATTCCCCACAAGGCCAACACAATCGCTACGATGCAGATCGGAATATTGATCCAGAAGATGGCGCGCCAGCTCAGGCTGCTGACAATGATTCCCCCCAGCACCGGGCCAAGGATCGGCCCCAGAAGAGCGGGTATGCTGACAATCGCCATAATCCGCCCAAGATTGCGTCCTCCGGAAACCTGTACGAGCTCCGTTTGCAGGGTCGGCATCATCAGCCCGGCGCCGAGCCCCTGAATGACCCGGAAACCGATCATGCTTTCTATGTTCCAAGACAGCATAGAGCACACGGAGCCGACTAAAAAAAGCGCCAGCGAGAAGAGGTAGGATCGTTTGCCGCCAAATCGTTCGGTGGCCCATCCGGAAACCGGAACAGCCAGCCCCATCGCCAAAACGTATCCTGTCGTGATCCACTGTACGGTGGAAAGGGCTGTCTTCATATCGGCTGCAATGGTATGCAGGGCTACATTGACCATCGTTGAATCAAACAGCGGCGCAAGCGCGCCGACAACAAGAATAATCGCAACCCGAAGCACCACTGGGTCGAGTTTTTCTTTTGCCGGCTTCACATTTGTTGTGTTCATGAGAAATCTCCTTTTCCTTCAACTAGGAAACAATTGCGTTTCTTATGTGAATATGATAGGATAAATTCAAATCGAATTCAATGGGAATTCTCCATATAGAAATAAGAAACTTTTTAGTTTCTTATGGATGTTCCTACAACAAAGATACATTGATTGCCGGGGCTCGGAGGGATATAAAAGATGGAAGAACGAAAGAAAGAGACGCGCCGCCGCGGAGAAGTTCTGGAAGAGGCGATCCTGCGTGCCGCGTGGGAAGAACTCGCGGAAAAAGACTATGTGCATCTGACAATGGAAAGCGTCGCGACGAGGGCGGGGACCAATAAGGCCGTCCTTTACCGCCGATGGGACAACAAGTCGGAGCTCGTGATAGCCGCCCTGCGCAAGCATTTGCCAAAAATTACGAATGAGGTTCCCAATACGGGCAGTCTGCGCGGCGATGTATATGCCTTTCTTCATGCGCGTGTGGAACCGATGAGAACAATCAACGTGCAGGCGATCCGGGGGCTTATGATGGATCCACGGGTTTGGCGTACCATAGCCTCCTTTATGCCGCATATTTTCCAGAAGAGATCGGAAAACAAGCTGACGGCGGCGATGATGACAATTATGAAAAACGCGGAACTCCGCGGAGAAATCAGCCTTGAAAAGCTGTCGCCCCGGATCATCACATTGCCGCTGGATCTGCTGCAGTGTGAGCTGATCACAAAGCAGGAGCCTGTTTCGGACACAGCAATAATGGAGATCGTGGACGATATTTTTATGCCGCTGATCCATGCGTCACAACAGCAATAAGGTACTAACCGGGGCTGATACGGTCAGCTCTTTTCGGGTGAGTTTGCTTGAAATTTCATCGTGACAAGAAAAACGGATGCCGGTCTCGGCATCCGTTTTTCTGTGATAGAGTTCCGCCTGTTGATGGTCAATCTCGTTTTATGCCATCGGGTCACTTCCTCATAGGCCCTGCGCATTTGGGCAAAGCCTGTTCGGTTTGCCGCCAAAGTTCGGCTGATTTTGAGAGGGAATGATTCTTCTGTGCCAAAACAGGCAGAAAGATTTCTGTTCTGAACAAATTTTAAGCGTTTCGTGAAAAAAGGATAGTAAAATATTTCGGATTGATTTTGGTAAATATGTATGGTATGATTTTTTTAATTCAATCAGTGATTCGGCAATGAGGCCTCGTTCACGGTGCAGCCAGCACCGCGAATGAGGCCTTTCTTAGGTGGTTGGCCGGCGATCATCCAAAATAGAATTGCTGTGATATAGTTCGGTGCACTTTCAAATCGGAGGATTCAAAATGGAATCTTCGCAGGTTTGGAGCGGCACGCCTACAACACAGTCCAATCATATTGAGGAGGAAAACGAATGAATGCTGTCAACTCAGGGGACATCTCTTGGATGCTGACCTCTTCCGCTCTTGTTTTAATTATGACCCCCGGTCTTGCCCTGTTTTACGGGGGAATGGCCGGTCGAAAAAACACAGTCAATACCGTTATGTCGTCCGCTTTTATCATGGGCCTTGCTTCTATTCTTTGGGTTCTGTTCGGATTTTCCCTGTCCTTCAGCGGCGGAGCCGGGGGAATCATCGGTGATTTCAGCTGGTTCGGCATGAATTTTACAGAGGATTCGGCGGCTGCCGCTTATGCGCCGACAACCGTGTGTTTTGCAGTATTTCAGATGATGTTTGCCATCATCACTCCCGCTTTGATCACCGGCGCGCTGATCGGCAGAATGCGCTTTTCCGCTCTGTTTGTTTTCATCGCCCTGTGGTCGGTTCTGGTCTATTATCCGCTGGCGCACATGGTGTGGGGCGGCGGCTACCTGATGGAGCTGGGCGCGATCGACTTTGCGGGCGGCACGGTGGTTCACATCAGCTCCGGCGTCAGCGCTCTCATGGCCGCTATCTGGCTGGGCGCCCGCAAGAAGACCGAAAAAGAGGCGGCTCGCCCGCACAATATGCCATTGGTATTTCTCGGCGCGGCGCTTCTGTGGTTCGGCTGGTTCGGCTTTAACGCAGGCAGTGCGGGCGCGGCCAATACTCTGGCGGTACACGCGTTCATGACCACCAACACCGCCTGCGCGGCGGCAATGCTCTCCTGGATGCTGATCGAGAAACTCCGCACAGGGAAGACAACGCTTGCGGGTGTTTCCACCGGAATCGTCGTCGGTCTGGTCGCCATTACTCCCGGCGCGGGCTTTGTACCGATCTGGGCTTCTCTGGTGATCGGCGCTTTGGTCAGCCCCATCTGCTATTTCTTCATTACCGTTGTCAAACCCAAGTTCGGCTACGATGATTCTCTGGATGCGTTCGGATGCCACGGCATCGGCGGAGTCTGGGGCGCAATTGCAACCGGTATCTTCGCGGTAAAGGGCTTCAACCCCGATCCCAGTGCAGATGTGGTACAGTGGAACGGTTTGTTCTTTGGTCAGAGCGAGCTGTTTGTGCGCCAGCTGATCGCGATCGGCATTACGCTGGTGATTTCTCTGGTCGGCACGGGAATTGCTTTGGGTGTTACTCAGCTGGTCTTGAGAAGAATCCGTGTCACCCCCGAAGAGGAAGCGCTTGGCCTGGATATTTCCGAGCATGGGGAGCCTGCCTACCCGGCCTTTGACGGGGTGGATTCTGCGAATGCAGGCTTTGCTTTTACTGGAACCGAGGAGGTTTACTCTGAAAAAGCATCCCATGCGGTAAAAGCGAAAAGTGCCGAACTCCCCGGCTGACCAATCGCTTTAAGGATGTATACAGTGTGCAAGTCCATCTAACAATTGCTTATAAGACCTTTTTATAGAAACTACTCCTCTTCCGCCGAAAGGCGGGGAAAAGCCCGCGGCCTCCCCAAAGCCGCGGGCTTTTTCTGTGTACCGGTACAAAGAAATCCGATATGCTTTTTTATTGATTCAAAATTTTGATATTTTGGAACAAAGTCCCAGTATGCTTTTTTCTGTGCGGCTCATGGAATCATCCGCTGAAATCTTTTGAAAAATCATGATGCTTATTCAGACTAAGATTTTACATTGCGATTGCCATGCAAATAATTGCCTCGAAAAACGCTGTGTTTCAGACCATGCGGCAGGAAATAATAGAATTGGGCCAATCGGCGGGTTGAAAATGAAAAGGGAAAGGCAAATTATGGATAATAATAAGAACAGAATGAAGGACAGACCGAAAAGCAATCCGGAGCTCAGAAAAATGAAGCCCCGGGAAAATTCAGACGTTGGGATCATCAATGGCAAAAAAATAGGACCGCATGACGCCGGATTTGAAAAAACGAAGGAGGACATGAGATGAACACCATGCTTTGCAGCGTGTCAGGTCTTCAGAATAAGGAAGGCAAAACCCAGATCAAAAACGCGCTCAACAAGATCAAGGGGGTCAATCAGGTTGGGGTCAACCTCGTTACAGGCAGCATACAAGTCAAATACAATGAGCCCGCAACGGAAATGGAGCTGAAAAACTGCATTGAAAACACGGGCTTCCGGATTGAATACGAATAGGAGATTATTATGGCTGATAATAAAAAGAAAAGTACAAAGAACGGAAAAAAACAAGATGGAAAATTCCGTTCCAAAAATGTGAAGCATGATCCCAGTGCGGAAAGCGCAAGGGCGGTTTTCGGCCTGAGGGAGCCGGAGCAAACGGATAACAGGCATTTATCGATCTAAAAAAACCGGTGAACCATATCCTGGTTCACCGGTTTTTTACATATCGATATTTATTCCCCTAAATAGGATTTCAGCAGCACCTGCAATAATTCGTCACGGTCAATGCGGCGAATCAGGCTGCGGGCGTTGTTATGCGCCGTGATATACGTAGGATCCTCAGAGAGGATGTACCCTACAATCTGATTGATCGGGTTATATCCTTTTTCTTTCAAAGCATCGTAGACAGTGGTCAGGATATTTTTAATATCCTCCTCACGGTCGCCGGGAAAGGAAAAAGTCATCGTTTTATCGAACATGGATACACCTCCAGTATGATAATCATACAATATTTCACGGTGGAAAACAAGGGGATTTCGTGACAAAAATCGAAACGGATTTGATTTGTCCTGAAAATCAGGAGCGCAGCAGTGCGCCGATCTTCTCCAGCTCCTGGAACACCTTTTTCATCACAGAGCTGGTGGCTTCTTCGTTGAGCGTGCCTTCGCCGGAACGAAGAACCAGGCTGAACGCCACGCTCTTTTTGCCGGCCTCGATCTGCTCGCCCTTATACACATCGAACAGGCGGACGCTTTCCAGCAGCTTGCCCGCGCCGCGCACAATGGCTTTCTGCAGGTCGCGCACCGGAATCTCGTCGCTGCAGATCAGCGCCAGGTCACGGGTGACCGCCGGGAACTTCGGGAGGGGAGTATAGTGCTTTTCGGTCTGGGCACAGCGGAACATCAGGTCAAGATCGAGCGTAAAGCTGTAAACGCGCTCGCCGATGCCGTAATTCTCCTGCACCTGGGGATGAATTTCGCCCAGAACGCCAAGGCGTTCGCTCTCGATCGTGAGCACCGCGCAGCGGCCGGGATGATAGCTGAATTCATCCGAAGCGGCGGCAATATCCCACCCGGTGACGCCGACGCGTTCCAGCAGGTCTTCAACGATGCCCTTCAGGGTGAAGAAGTCTGCATCGTTTCCGTACAGGCCTGCGATGAGCACCTTGCGTTCCATGGGCAGCTTGTCGGGTTCGGTGGGCAGGTATTCTCTGGCGGGTTCAAACAGAGCGGCAGCCGCGTTGCGGTTGTTGTAGTTTTTCGCCAGAATCTCCATCATGGAGGGCAGCGCCACCGTACGCATCATGCTTGTGTCCTCGCCCAGCGGGTTCGAGATCACAACAGAGCGGCGCAGAGGGGAATCCACAGGCATGCGGATTTTATCGTAATACTTGGGGCTGATGAAGGAATACGTGGTGATCTCGCTCAAGCCCAGCGCCAGCATTGCGCTGCTGACTGCGGAATCAAATCTCTGGCGGGCGCTGAATTTGCCCTGTGCTCCGCCGGGAAGGCTCTGGCTCGGAATGTTATTATACCCATAAAAACGGGCGATTTCCTCGGCAATATCCGCTTTGTGCTGCAGGTCGGGGCGGAACGTCGGCACAACGACGGTGTCGCCGTCCAGACGGCAGCCGATGCGGCCAAGGATTTCCTCCATCTGCGCTGCGGAAAGCTCGCACCCGAGGAAGCGATTGATCCAGTCTGCCTCAAGAGGAATGCGGCGCGGCTGAACCTCGATTGTGCCGTCCATCATTACATCGTCCAGCACGTCGCCGGCATCGAGCAGCTCAACGAGCTCGCAGGCGCGTTCCAGCGCGGGCAGGCAGTTGTTGGGGTCAAGTCCCTTTTCAAAGCGGGAGGAAGCGTCGGTGCGCATGCCAAGCGCTTTTGCGGTCAGGCGGACAGAAACGGCGTCGAAGCACGCGGATTCAAACACAATCGTCGTGGTGTCGTCCATGATGCCGCTGTATTCGCCGCCCATTACGCCCGCCACGGCGACCGGCTTGGCTGCGTCGGCAATCACCAGGTTGCTTTCATTCAGCTTGCGCTCCACGCCGTCCAGTGTCGTGATGCTTTCTCCGGCCTTCGCGCGGCGCACGCGGATGTTTCCCTGCTCTACAAAGCGCAGGTCAAAGGCGTGCATGGGCTGGCCATATTCGAGCATGACATAGTTGGTGATGTCTACAATGTTGTTAATGGGGCGCACGCCCATCACGCGCAGGCGCTCCCGCATCCAGCGGGGAGAGGGCTTCACCCGCACATTTTTGACAATGCGCGCACAGTAGGCAGAGCAAAGGTCAGACGCCTCGATCGCGACGTCCAAAAGCTCCTTTCCGCTGCCGTGGCCGCCCTTTACAACCGGGGTGTGCAGAGTCAGCGGCTTCTGGAAGGTGGCAGCCACTTCGCGCGCCAGACCGATCACAGAAAAGCAGTCGGGGCGGTTCGAGGTGATCTCAAATTCCACCTGCGTGTCGTCAAGGCCAATCGCCTGCTGAATCGGGTCGCCGGGCTTGCAGTCCTCCTGCAGCACGAAAATGCCGTTTTCAATCGCATAGGGGAAGTCGTTCAGCGTCAGGCCCAGCTCGCTCAGGGAGCACAGCATGCCAAAGCTCTCTACACCGCGCAGCTTGCCTTTTTTGATTTTTACGCCGTTCGGCAGGGTAGAGCCGTGCAGCGCCGCAGGAACCAGATCGTTTTCCTTCAGGTTCTGCGCACCGGTCACGATCTGAACCGGCTCGATTTCACCGACATCAACCGAGCAGATCAGCAGGTGATCCGAATCGGGGTGCGGCGTAATCGACAGTACGCGGCCGACGACGACCTTGTCAATGTCGGTTCCCTCTGTGTGGTATTCTTCTACTTTCGAGCCGGAAATCGTAACTGCCTCCGTGAAATCACGCATGGGCATCGGGTCCAGCGCAACAAATTCCTTTAACCATTTCATCGAAAGATTCATTCTGGGCTCACCTCCTAAAACTGCTTCAAGAATCGGATGTCGTTCTCATAGAACAGACGCAGATCGTCAATGTTGTAGCGGCGCATGACGACGCGCTCCAGGCCCATGCCGAGCGCAAAGCCGCTGTACACCTCTGGGTCGATGCCGCAGTTCGAGAGCACCTTCGGGTGTACCATGCCGCAGCCCAGAATTTCGATCCAGCCCTCGCCTTTGCACAGGCGGCAGCCCTCGCCGTGGCAGTTAAAGCACTGCACATCCACCTCGGCGGACGGTTCTGTAAACGGGAAGTGATGCGGGCGGAAACGCACGACGGAATCCTCGCCGTACAGGCGCTTGACAAAGGTTTCGAGCGTATCCTTCAGGTTTGCGAAGGTGATGCCCTTATCCACAACAAGTCCCTCGATCTGGTGGAACAGCGGGGAGTGGGTGGCGTCCACCGCGTCGGAGCGGTACACGCGGCCGGGCGAAATGATGCGGATCGGCGGCTGTGTTTTCTCCATCACGCGTACCTGCACGGGGGAGGTCTGCGTGCGCAGAACGATATTGTCGTTGATATAGAAGGTATCCTGCGTGTCGCGCGCGGGGTGATTTTTGGGGATGTTCAGCGCCTCAAAGTTGTAGTAGTCGTACTCTACCTCGGGGCCGTCTACGATTTCAAAGCCCATGCCGACGAAAATTTCTTTGATTTCGTCCAGTACGATCGAGAGCGGGTGTTTCGCACCCAGCTCGTGGTGCTTGCCGGGCAGGGTCACGTCCAGTTTTTCCTGCTCCAAACGAGCCTGTACAACCTGATCCTTCAGCTCGGAGGCGCGTTTCGTCAGCTCCTCCTCAATCAGGGAGCGAACCTGGTTGGCCAGCTGGCCAATCACCGGACGCTCTTCGGCGGAAAGGCCGCCCATCTGCTTCAAAATAGAGGTCAGCTCGCCCTTTTTGCCCAGGTATTTGACCCGAAGCGTTTCCAGAACCTGCTGTCCCTTTGCCTGGGCCAGCTCTTTTACCGCACTGTCGCGGATGGCTTCCAGCTGCTGCTTCATGAATATTCTTCCTTTCGGTGTGTTTTGTGAGAGTGCCGCATTACGAAATAAGTGCCTCAATTCCTTTTCCGTAAAAGGAGAAAGAAATCGGTGGCCTTTCAGTACTTTGCCGTGCGCGTTTCGCTTGAGAACAAATACGCGGAAATAAAAAAAGCCTTCGTCCCCTTATGAAAAAGGGACGAAGGCAAAACTCCTCCGCGGTACCACCCTGATTTTTGAATCCTCAAACACTTTTGCGGCCTGTAACGGTGCCTTCCGTCGCCGCCTACTTACAATAGGTTCAGCAGCGCCGCTCCAAAGGGAACTTCTCCGAAATCCATCCGCAAGCATGCTTCCAGCCCATGGCACGCTCTCTCTGTCCGGGGAAAAACGGGTACTTTCCTTTTTCTTCGCGTTATTTATATTCAATATATCACGCCCGGAATATTTTTTCAAGGGGCAAAAGTCCGCTGTTTTGCACAAGATCGCAAAAATAGAATGCGATTGGACAATTCAGAAAAAATAAGAATTGGCGCTTCGCTGGTTGGAGGCCAAAATCGTTTCAACAATTTTCCGGTACATCGATTCACTGCCTTGCTCCCCGTGAATTTCTTTGTCATTTCACTGTCCGGTCCCTGTGACAATCCTGCAATTTCGTTTTCACAAAGATGTCATTGCGATACTTGACAAAAGCGTATGGCAACCATATACTATGGACATGGATAAAATGATAAACGACAAACATGAAATTGCGTACAAATCTCTGCATTTAGCGCTTGCCTTAGTTGATCTGGATAAAAAGACCCGTTATTACGGGACAGATGTGCCGATTTTTCACTCTGAAATACATGTCATCATGGCTATCGCCGAGCATCCTGGTATTCATGTGGGCGGTTTGGCAGATATACTGGGAGTAACAAAAGGCGCTGTTTCTGAAATTCTTAAAAAACTGGAGAGAAAGGCTCTGGTAATAAAGGAAATTGATGATCTCAATTTATCCAGGTATTCATTGAACCTGACTGAAAAGGGTAAAAAGGCGCATAACAACCATATGCATTACCATGCTGTTTTAAATAGTATGGTAGAAGATGAGCTAAAAAATGCTTCCGAACAGGAATTGGCGTTTCTAATAAACTTTTTGTCGTCCCTGATAAACAGGGTGAAATTTTTCAATGAAAATTTTGATGAATAAAATTTTTGCATAAGCGTATAGCTGCTATACACATTTTTTAATATCGTTATGTTAGAAGGTGCTAACATCAAAAAGAAAAAATCTTCAAAGTTCTCTATGGCTTCTGGTAATAGTGAAATGAGTGAGCAGGGGCACAGGGAGAAAGGGATTGAAGCGGAGGAAAAGAATGTATGCGCCGTTTACAATTCTTTCATTTCATGTATTTCTTTTCCGCTTTATCTGTATGGTTGCCCAATGCTTCCGCAGGCTCGTTCTTTTGATCATAAGCAGGAAAAAGAAGAAGCTGATAAACTCTTTCAAAAGAAAAACGAATGAATCTATCTGGGCGTATCGCACAGATACGCATTTTATCTTCGATTCACATAAGGGGGATCAGTGGTGGGTAAAAATACATGTTCTCATCCGGGAAAAAAAATGAGCCCTTCCAAGGAGGAATATTTAAAAGCGATCTATCAGTTGTCGGAAAAGGCGCCGTTCGTCCGTTCCATTGATCTTGCTGTTTATTTGGGAGTTTCAAAGCCCAGTGTGAATAGTGCTGTAACTGCATTACAGGAAGAGGGATTCGTTGTAAAGCCTTTGCACGGTGAAATCTGCCTCACGGATAAAGGACAAAAGCAAGGGCAAATCATTACAGCAAAGTTTCAGCTGATCAAACAACTGTTGATTCACTATTGCGATGTGAATGAGCAAACGGCAAGCGAAGATGCGTGTAAAATGGAGCATCTCATCAGCGATGAAACTGCTTTTGCTTTGAAAAATGTTTTAAACAAGTGTGAAAGATCCTTCTCGAACAATAAAGAATTGAAAAAGTAATCCTCCGTTTCAAATTGTCCGGTTTGGGTACTGAAGAAAAGTGCAGGTATTTTCAGGAGGAACTGATTCATGAATCAATGAAGTGGTGCGGCCTGTCTCTGACAAAGCGATACGAAAGTCCGCTGTTTTGCACAAGCCCGGGGCAGAAAAGCGATGCCGCTTCGGCGGCTGTAACGAAGATCGAAATAAAATTTTGAATTTATGTCCGTTTGTGGTAGAATAAAACAGTATTTGTATAGAACGGGCGGGGGATTCCGCCCCTTAGAAGTAACGGAGGAAACAGCACATGATAACAGTATCCGAATTGGGATTGGGCTTTAACGGGCAGAATTTATTTTCAGGCGTTAACCTACTCTTCACCCCGGGCAACTGCTACGGCGTGATCGGCGCGAACGGCGCTGGAAAATCGACCTTTTTGAAAATCCTGTCCGGCGAGCTGGAACCGACCAAGGGCGAGGTCATCATCGACCCCAAGCTGCGCATGTCGGTGCTCAAGCAGGATCACTACGCGTTTGACGCCTTTACGGTGTTTGATACGATTTTGCAGGGCAATCCGCGCCTGTACGAGGTTTCCAAGCAGAAGGACGCCCTGTACGCAAAAGAGGATTTTTCGGAGGAAGACGGCAATCTGGCGGCAGAGCTGGAAGCGGAGTTCGCCGAAATGAACGGCTGGGACGCCGAGACCGAGGCGGGCAAGCTCCTGCAGGGTCTGGGCCTTTCGGTCGACCTGCTGCATTCGCAGATGGGCGCGCTTTCCGAAACGGAAAAGGTAAAGATTCTGCTGGCGCAGGCTCTGTTCGGCCAGCCCGATATTATTCTGCTGGACGAGCCGACGAACGGTCTGGACGTCGATTCCATCCACTGGCTCGAGGATTTTCTGATGGATTACATCGGCACCGTCATCGTGGTGTCGCATGACCGTCATTTCCTGAATGATATCTGCACCCACATTGTAGACATCGACTATACCAAAATCCGCATGTATGTGGGCAACTACGATTTCTGGTATGAGTCCAGCCAGCTGATTCAGCGCGTGATGCGCGATCAGAACCGCAAAAATGAGGACAAGATCAAAGAGCTGCAGGCGTTTATTCAGCGCTTTTCCGCAAACAAATCGAAATCCAAGCAGGCTACCTCGCGTAAAAAGCTGCTGGATAAAATCACCGTGGAGGAAATGCCCGCTTCATCCCGCCGTTACCCCTATGTGGGCTTTACGATGGACCGCGAACCCGGCAAGGAAATCCTGACGGTGGAAAATCTGAGCAAAACGGTAGACGGCGTCAAGGTGCTCGACAATATTTCGTTCCGCGTCAACAAGGGCGACAAGATCGCATTCCTCGCGGAAAACAAGCTGGCCGTTACCACCCTGTTTAAAATCCTGACGGAAGAGCTCACGCCGGACGAGGGAACGTTCAAATGGGGCGTGAGCACCACACAGTCGTATTTTCCCCAGGACAACTCGGAGTATTTTAATGACTGCGACCTGAGCATCCTCAGATGGCTCGAGCAGTATTCAAAGGATACCACAGAAACTTACCTGCGTGGTTTCTTGGGCAAGATGCTCTTCTCCGGCGAGGATGTGTTGAAGCCGGTGAATGTGCTCTCCGGTGGTGAGAAAGTGCGCTGCATGCTTTCGCGCATGATGATGTTCGGCTCGAACGTCCTGCTGCTCGACCAGCCCACCAACCACCTTGATCTGGAGTCCATCACGGCGGTGAACAACGGCATGATCGAGTTCAAGGGCGTGATCCTGTTTGCTTCTCACGACCACCAGTTCGTGCAGACGGTCGCGAACCGCATCATAGAGATTCTGCCCGAGGGTGGCGTGCTTGACCGCATGACAACGTATGAAGAATATCTGGAAATGAAAGCGCAGCGCGCCTAAGGCGCTGAAACGGAGGCGTTACCGATATGAGTACGACAAGAGTTCGGGAATATTTAAAGCAGTTTGAAAAGGATGGCCAGGTGCAGGAGTTCGATGTATCCAGCGCGACAGTGGAGCTTGCCGCCGAGGCGCTGGGAGTGGAGCCCGCCAGAATCGCAAAGACAATCTCTTTAAAGGATGAAAACGGCTGCATTTTAATTGTTGCCGCCGGCGATGGGAAGATCGACAATTCTGCATTCAAGCGTCACTTTGGCATGAAAGCCAGAATGCTTGTGCCGGAGGAGACGGAAGAGCTGACCGGCTACCGTGTAGGGGGGATTTGCCCGTTTGACAATCCCGAAGGGGCGAAGGTGTATCTGGATGAATCCCTGCGCCGATTTCAAACGGTGTTCCCGGCCTGCGGAACCTCGAATTCAGCCATTGAGCTCACGTGCGATGAGCTGCTGGAATGCTCCCGCGCTCAGGGCTGGGTCGATGTCTGCAAGGGCTGGAGGGAACAGTCTGCCGAGGGGTAATTCCATATGAAGTATCTGCCGAATGCGCTGACTCTGCAGCGGATCGTGCTGTGCGTTCCGCTGCTGTTTCTGCGGCCTTTTTCCGTATGGTTCTTTGTGCTGTATACTATCTGCGGGATCAGCGATATGCTCGACGGGTACCTTGCCCGAAGGCTCGGCTGTGCCGGCCCGGCGGGCGCCCGGCTCGACAGCGCGGCGGACTTTACTTTTGCCGCGGTGCTGCTGTTCCGGCTGGTTCCAGCGATGAACCTGCCGGTCTGGCTCTTTTGGTGGATTGCCGGCATTGCGCTCATCAAGTTTTCTTCCCTCGCGGCCGGGTATGTCCGACACAAGCAGGCCGCTTTTCTGCACACCTATGCCAATAAGGCGGCGGGGCTGCTGCTGTTCTGCCTGCCCTACGGGTTTCCCCTTTGGGGGCTTTTGGCCGGGGCGGCGGTTTGCCTGTTTGCCACCCTCGCAGCTGTAGAAGAGCTGATTCTCTGCCTGACCTCTCCAGTGCTGAACCAGGACGTGAAAGGGCTTTTCTTTCGGTGAAGTTAGGCTGAAACATCGTTCGATATATTATTATAAATGAAAAGGGCGCCCATGAACCGCGGTTCATGGGCGCTTTTCTCGTTTCAATTACGGCTGCTTGTCTTTTGTATTCCTGCACAGAGCACATCAAGGAGCAATGCGATAAAAGTTGCGAACGGATCGGCGAGGAAGAAGAAAAACAGCGATCAAACAGCTTGACGAAAACAAAAAAGCCTGATAGAGTATAAATGAATAAAATTTATATTCATTCATATTCTGAGGAGGGAGTATTTTGGGGAAAAAAGAAGATATTTTCTCAGCCGCTTATGAGCTTTTTTCAGAAAACGGGTTTAAGTCTGTGAATGTAGCAGACATCACTCGTTTGGCCGGGATCAGCGTGGGGTCCTTTTACCATTATTATCCATCCAAAGAAGACCTGTTCATAGAAATTTACATGGAAGAAAATAAAAAGGTCAAAGATCATATCATAGAATCTTTGGATCTGTCCGCCTGGCCTGCGGAAATCGCGCAAAAATTCATTTCTCTGAATATGGAAGCAATGAAGAATAACCTGATTTTATGCGAATGGTGCGCAGGAAATGTTGAAAAAGAATTAAAAGCCTATTACCAAAACAATCCGCAGAACTACGCAACCTCTGTTCGTGGGTTCTTAGAAGCATTGCTCAACCAATGGCGTTGTGACCATAAATTGCGCGAAGATATGAGCAATGAAGAAATGATGGCCGTATTTGACGCGCTGGCCTATTTGGATGCCAATTTAGAGGATCATTCTTCTGCCGGGGCCCTTCAAACGGTTCAGTGGCTTGTCAAATTTGCAGCGCTGGGAATCACGAAGCAGCAAGGAACGAATTCGTAAATCCTTCCTTCAGAATCCTGTGTTTGGGGGTGTGATCTGAATTAAGATGAAAAAAGCATTCGTGACGATAATGACCTTGTCCAGAATCCCGCTTGCCTTTTTGTTTGGTTTTTTTTGTATCGAGCTGGAACAGCCGCTGTGGCCTTGCCTGATCGTTTTTTTACTGGTTTCTCTTACGGATTGGCTGGATGGAAAGCTGGCCCGCACCTTGCATGTGGCCTCAGCTTTTGGCGCGTGGTTAGACGTTTCCTGTGATTTGTTTTTTATAATAGTATCCTGTCTGTCGCTTTGGCTCACAGGCAGAATGCCGATGATCCTGCCGATCGTTATTATCATAAAATTTACTGAATTTCTGCTGACATCCCACTGGAGCAGACAGATCGGCGAAAGGCAAAACGCATTCTTTTTTGACCCTTTCGGAAGACTGTCGGCGGCGTTATTATATGGATTGCCTATTTTGACGTTATTAGTGAGCAGTATAGTACCCAAAGCGCGGATCGGCCTGTTTGCAATGACGATCCTGTTCTGTATCCTATCATCGGCCATCCGGATCGTTCACTGTCTGCGGATGGAGCATAAACAAAAGAATCCGGCTTTGTAATCAGGCTGCCAAAAGAAACTCTTCGGCTGCAATGGAAAGGGCCTCCGCAAATTGCGGAGGCCCTTTCCAATTAGGGGGGAAGATGAAAAAGGATTATACGTGAAACCCAAAATAGCGGTTGGTATTGTTGAAGGAAATATCCTGCACCATTTTGCCGAGGTACTCGATATCATCCGGATATTCGCCGTTCTCTACCCATGTGCCGATCAGGTTGCACAGGATGCGGCGGAAATACTCGTGGCGGGTGTAGGACAAAAAGCTTCTGGAGTCGGTCAGCATACCGGCAAAGGTGCCGAGTACCCCAAGATTCGCGAGGCTCGTCATCTGCTCGATCATACCCGTCTTGGTGTCGTTGAACCACCATGCGGAGCCCTGCTGCAGCTTACCCTCGGCTTCGGTTCCCTGGAAGCACCCGATCAAGGCGCCGACCATCGCGTTATCCGTGGGGTTCAGGGGGTAGATGATGGTTTTGGGCAGCTCGCCGGTGTTGTTCAGCTCATTCAGGAATTTTGCCGCGCTGTCCGCGCAGCAGTAGGTGGCGATGCAGTCAAAGCCGCTATCCGGGCCAACGCGGTCAAACATGCGGTCGTTAACGCTGCGCAGCGCGCCATAGTGCAGCTCCATCACCCAGCCGAGCTTCGCGTATTTGCGGCCGACGAACAGAAGAATCGCATACTTGTATTTTTCGATTTCGTCCTGCGTCAAAGCCTGACCGTTCAGGCCCTTTTTCAGGATGGCGTTGAGTTCTTCTTCTGTAGCGGGATTGTACATCATATAATCCACGCCGTGGTCAGAGGCGCGGCAGCCCATGCTGTCGAAGAATTCCATGCGTTTGGCCAGCGCGGTGCGCACATCTTCGACGGTCTGAATGGAAACGCCGCTGACCTTTGCGAGCTTCTGCATATACTCCGCAAAGTCGGGCTTGTTGATATTCATTGCCTTGTCGGGGCGCCAGGCCGGTACCACCTTTACATCGAAAGTGGGGTCGTCCTTCAGCTTCTGGTGCCATTCCAAAGAATCGATCGGATCATCAGTGGTTGCGATTGCCCTCACGTTAGACTGTTTGATCAGCCCGCGAACACTCATGCCGTCTTCCTGCAGCTTTTTGTTGCACAGGTTCCACACTTCCTCGGCGGTATCGGCGTTCAAAACGCCGTCGTAGCCAAAGTAGCGGCGCAGTTCCAGGTGCGTCCAGTGGTAGACCGGGTTGCCGATCGCTTTCGGCAGGCACTCGGCAAATTTCTGGAACTTTTCGCGGTCGCTGCTCTTATTGCCGGTAATCAAATCCTCGTCTACGCCGCAGGAGCGGATGACGCGCCATTTGTAATGGTCGCCGCCCAGCCATACCTGCGTGATGTTGTCAAACTTGCGGTTCTCGGCGATCTCCTGCGGGATGATGTGGCAGTGATAGTCGATGATCGGCATTTTGCTCGCGTAGTCGTGAAACAGCGTTCTCGCCGTTTCGTTGGTCAACAGGAAATCGTCATCCAAAAACTTTTTCATGATTTGATCCTCCAGTTCTTTCTTTCATCACATTGAATACCGATCTTCCATAAAACATGAAATCGCAATGGCTGTTCCTTTCCTGCTGAAAGCGGGAGTGAACAACCGGCTTTCCACATTTTTATTGCAGATCGGTATGAAAGGTGTCCCGCTGCACCAGCGTAGCGGAGATCACCATTTTCTGCGGTACACTTTTTCCCTCCAGAATCCCCGTCAGCATCGAGATGGCCGCGGGGCAGAGCGTGTCGAGCATGTTGTCCACACTCGTGAGGGAAGGGGAGCAGCACTCAGACAAAATCGAGTTGTTAAAGCCGATCACCGGCGCGCTGCGGCCAAATTCCTGCAGCGCTTTCATCGCGCCGATCGCCAGCAGGTCTTCCGATGCCATCACGGCGCTGAAAGACACGCCGGATTCAAGAAGCGAAAGCACGCGGCGTTTGACCTCGTCCACCGATTTGGGCACCTGTACAATGAGGTTTTCATTGACCGGCAGTCCGCACTGCTTCATCCCGGCCCGGTAGCCGCTGAGCTTGGAGCAGCCGCTGTACGTCAGGATATCGTAAAGGTAGAGAATATCGCGGTGCTTTTGGCGGTTCAGCAGGGCTACGTTCTGCGCCACGGCGGACTGCTCGTCACAGGTGACGCAGTAGGTGCCGGGCAGCTCTACCAGCCCGTTGATAATGATAACGGGAACCTGCTTTGCCGCGTTTTCAATATGGCTGTTGTCCACATTCTCTTTAAAAGCGGAGCCAATCAGAATCACCGCGTCCACCCGTTTGGCCAAAAGCAGCTCCAGGTATTTTTTCTTGTCCTCCAGGTCATTCCCGGTGCAGCACAAAAGCGCGTCAAATCCATTTCGGCGCAGCAGTCCCTCCACCAGAGAAACCGCCTTCGCGTAAAAGGTATCGGCAATATCGGTGCACAGAATCCCGATGATTTTCATGGAGTTCAGGTTCAGGCCCCGCGCGAACGCGTTCGGAATGTAGTCTTCCTGCTCGATCACGGCCATCACCTTTTCCCGCGTGGCGGCGCTCACGTTGGGGCTGCCGTTCATCACGCGCGAAACTGTAGCGATCGAAACGCCGCTGCGCTGCGCAATATCATAAATGTTCATAAAACGAAGCATCACCTCTTTTGTAAGGGCTTACAATTGAGTATATCCTTTTCTGTCTAAAAAATCAAGGATATTTTCCTGAAAATTTAGTTTTTATGGATGATGAAAGAATAATACAAAAGCTTTTGAAAAATCTATTGACATTTGTCCCCTAAATGCTAAAATGAAAAATGTAAGCACTTACATCGGCTGTAAATGGAAATCTTCAATGGAAAAGTGGGAAGAGTAATCCCTTGATGCTTTCATTGAAGAACAGTTAGGAAAAGGAGTTATCGTTGTTATGAAACAGATTCAGGAGCTTCATTCGCGCACACCCCGCGAGATAAAGGTCGTACAATTCGGCGAAGGGAATTTTTTGAGAGCCTTTGTGGACTATTTTATTGACGTCGCCAACGAGAAGGGCGCGTTTAACGGCGACGTAGCCGTGGTAAAACCGATCTCGTTCGGAACTCTGGAGCGTTTTCACAAGCAGAACAATCTGTATACGGTTTCTCTGCGCGGCCGCAGAAACGGCGAGCCCTATGTGGAAAACCGCGTGGTCACCTGCATCAATCAGGTGGTGGATGCCTACGGCGAGTACGAGGAATACGCCGCCCTGGCGAAGCTCCCCGGCCTGCGCTTTGTGGTGTCGAACACGACGGAAGCGGGCATCGTATATGACGAAACCGACCGCTTTGAGCTGACTCCCCCCAATACCTACCCCGGCAAGCTGACCAAGTTTCTGCATGAGCGCTATGAGGCGTTTTCCGGTGCGAAGGACAAAGGTCTGATCATACTGCCGGTGGAGCTGATCGAAAATAACGGCGGCAAGCTGCGCGACTGTGTAAACCGCCTGATCGACCTGTGGAAGCTCGGCGATGAATTCAAAAGCTGGGTGGCTGAAAGCTGCGTGTTCTGCAGCACGCTGGTAGACCGCATTGTCAGCGGTTACCCCAGAGGGGAAGCCGATGCGATCTGCGAAAAGGAGCTCGGCTATCAGGATGAGCTGCTGGATGCCGGCGAGCCGTTCGCCCTGTGGGTCATCGAAAGCGACAAGGATATTTCCGGCGAGCTGCCGATCGATCATCTCGGCAAAACCGGGATGGACGTGATCTTTACCGATAACCAGAAGCCGTACCGCGAGAGAAAGGTGCGTATCCTCAACGGTGCGCATACCTCCTGTGTTCTGGCGGCGTATCTGACCGGCAAAAACATTGTGCGCGACGCAATGCAGGACCCCCTGTGCCGTGAGCTGATGGAGCGCACCGTGTTCGACGAGATCGTACCCACCGTCAAGCTGCCCCGCGAGCAGGCGGAGGCCTTTGCCAACTCGGTGCTGGAGCGCTTCGACAACCCGTTTGTCGACCACGAGATTCTCTCCATCGCGCTGAACTCTGTTTCCAAATGGAAATCCCGCATTCTGCCCACCTTTAAGGATCAGTATGCGGCAAGCGGCAAAGCGCCCAAATTCCTTACCTTCTCCTTCGCAGCCCTGCTCGCGTTCTATACCATTGAAAAGCTGGAAGACGGCGTGATGGTCTGCCTGCGCGGCGGCGAGCCTTATCGCTTTAAGGATGACGAGCCGGTGATGGAATTCTTCCTGACGCACTGCAAGCTGCCTGCGGCGGAATATGTGCGCGCGGCCGCGTCGCATGTGGAATTCTGGGGCGAGGACCTGACAAAGTACGGCGATTTTGCGGAAGCAGTAACCGCCGATCTCGAGGATATCCGTGTGAACGGAATGACAGCCGCGATTCGCAAGCTGCTGGGAAAATAAACGGAGGGGGCTTCTATGAACCAGTTTTATCAAATTAACCCGAAAGATACGGTCATCGTCGCACTGCAGCCGATTCCCGCGGGAACGGTGCTCGACGTGGACGGACAAGAGCTGATCACGGTAAACGATGTGCCGCCGGGCCATAAGATTGCACTGAAAGAGATGGAGAAAGGGGAGCCGATCATCAAATACGGCTTTCCCATCGGCACCGCGGCCCGCCCGATTCAGCGCGGGGAGTGGGTGCATACCCATAATGTCAAAACGACGCTCGGCGAGCTGCTGGACTACACCTACACGTCCGATTTTCACGAGCTGGAGGCCATCGCGCCCAAAAGCTTTCAGGGCTACCGCAGAAAAGACGGTAAGGTGGGCGTTCGCAACGAGGTTTGGATCATCCCGACCGTGGGGTGCGTCAACTCCATCGTCAAGCAGATCGAGCTGCAGTCCCAGCAGTTTTTAACCCCCGAGCTGGATGGCATCTTCTGCTATACCCATCCCTATGGCTGTTCGCAGCTTTCCGGCGACCATGTGAACACCCAGCTGGCTCTGGCAGGGATGGCGCATCACCCGAACGCCGGAGCGGTTTTGGTGGTGGGCCTCGGCTGTGAAAACAACACCATGGAGCAGATGAAGAAGGTGCTGGGGGATTACGACCCCGAGCGCATCAAATTCATGATCTGTCAGGAATTTGAAGATGAGGTGGAAGAGGGCGTCCGTCTGATGGAAGAGCTGTGCCGGTATGCGTCGCAGTTCCATCGGGAGGAGTGCAGCGTTTCCGATCTCGTGATCGGCCTGAAATGCGGCGGCTCCGACGGCTTCTCCGGCATCACCGCGAATCCGCTTGTCGGCGCGTTTTCCGATTTGCTGGTCGCGCAGGGCGGCACGAGCATCCTGACCGAGGTGCCGGAAATGTTCGGCGCCGAAACGATCCTGATGAACCGCGGGAAAGACCGCCAGACCTTTGAAAAGACGGTTGACCTGATCAATAACTTTAAAAAATACTTTATGCGCTATGGGGAGGAGATCGACTCCAACCCGTCCCCCGGCAACAAGGCCGGCGGAATCACCACACTGGAGGATAAATCCCTCGGGTGTATCCAGAAGGGCGGCAGCAGCAAGGTCGTAGATGTTCTGAATTACGGCCAGGCGGTCACTCAGAAGGGGCTGAACCTGCTGCAAGGGCCGGGCAACGATCTGGTAGCGTCCACGGCGCTGGCGATTTCCGGGGCGCATATCGTTCTGTTCACCACGGGCCGCGGCACGCCGTTTGCCTGTCCGGTGCCGACCATCAAGATTTCCAGCAACACGGCGCTCAGCCGGAAAAAATCCGGATGGATCGACTTTAACGCCGGTCAGCTTCTGGAGGGCCGTTCCATGCGCGATGTCGCCGAGGAATTTTTCAATTTTGTCGTGGATGTCGCTTCCGGCAGCAAGCACGCAAAATCCGAAAGCCTGGACAAGCGCGACCTGCCGATCTTCAAAGACGGCGTAACACTCTGATTCCGCTTATATCGATTCCCTTTTATGCGGCGCCCTTGCTTTTGCGGGGGCGCTGTTTTTTCTGCCGCCGATCTTCTCCTCCCAAAATATTTTATGGCAGTATTACTTTTTTATCTTGCCAGGAATATATTTGAATAGAAGACAGATCGATGGGGGAAAGGGAGTTATTGCTTTATGTATCCAATCTATCCATACTATGGAAGCAAAGAGGTATGCAGAGAGGAGCCGATCGCATTTCCGTCACAACAGCAGAATGTGCAGCCCGGTATGGAATATCTGATGAAGCCGCCGCCGATCTTTGACAATCCCGAATACAAGGCTGCGGGAAAGCTCAAAGGAAAGACTGCGCTCATCACCGGGGGCGACAGCGGGATCGGCCGGGCGGTGGCGGTGGCTTTTGCCAAAGAGGGAGGCAATACGGCCATTGCCTATCTGAACGAGCGCAGGGATGCTCAGGAGACAAAACGGGTGATCGAGCAGCAGTATGGAGGGCTTTGCCTGCTGCTGGAGGCGGATCTTCGCAATGAGGATGCCTGCCGCCAGGTGGTGGAATATACAGTACGGCAATTTGGCAGCCTGCAGGTAGTGGTCAATAACTGCGGCGTTCAGTATGTACAGCAAAGCCTCGAAGACATTACCGCCGAGCAGCTGCACGACACTTTTTCCACGAATATCTTTTCCTTCTTTTATATCACGAAATTCGCCCTCCCGCATTTGCACGAGGGGGACAGCATTATCAATACCGCTTCCGTCGTCGCTTACCGCGGAGCGGAAAATATGATCGATTATTCCGCCACCAAGGGTGCGATCGTGTCTTTTTCCCGTTCTCTGGCGCTCAATCTGGCGCAAAAGGGCATTCGGGTCAATGCGGTTGCTCCCGGCCCATTCTGGACTCCGCTGCAGCCGGCCGCCGGTTCTCAGCCGCCGGAAGCAATCCAGTCCTTCGGGGTCAACACTCCCATGAAACGGGCCGGGCAGCCCTTTGAAATCGCCCCGGCCTATGTTTATCTTGCCTGCGATGATTCCCGTTATATGACAGGTCAAACTCTGCATGTCAATGGCGGGGAGTGGATCGGGGGATAAGCGGACTTCACCCCAAAAGAGCCTCCGATTGTAAACAATCGGAGGCTCTTTTTTTAGGGGGGAACGAAAGCAGGCGCGCCTTCAGCGGACGAGCGGCAGAAGGTATCCATAGCCTTCGCGCTCCATTTCTTCTTTCGGGATAAACCTTAGCGCAGCGCTGTTGATGCAGTACCGCTGGCCGCCCAGTTCTTTCGGGCCATCCGGGAATACGTGACCCAGATGGGCGTCACCCACGCGGCTTTTGACCTCTGTGCGCAGCATCCCATGAGAGGAGTCGGTTTGTTCCCGTACCACATTGGGGTCAATCGGCTTTGCAAAGCTGGGCCACCCGCAGCCGGAATCAAATTTATCGCTGGAAGAAAAAAGCGGTTCTCCGGTTGTGATGTCCACATAGATGCCGGAGCGGAATTGATGGTCGAACTCATTCTGGAACGGCGGCTCCGTCGCCTGCTGCTGCGTCACTTTGTATTGCAAAGGCGTTAAGCTGGTGCGCAGGGTCTCATCGTCGGGCAATTGATAGTCCGCAGGGTTCACGACCGCCTGTTTGACCTTTTCAAACTGTACCGGAGCAATATGGCAATAGCCGCCCGGGTTCTTGTCCAGGTATTTCTGGTGGTATTCTTCTGCCGGGAAGTAATTGGAAAGCGGCTGTACCTCAATCGCAATGCGGCGGTCGTATCGCTTTTGCAGGCGGGCCAAAGACTGTTCAATGACCGGTAGATCGTCTGCATCGGTGTAATAGATTCCCGTGCGGTACTGACGCCCGACATCGCCGCCCTGCCGGTTGAGCGACAGCGGATTGATCGAACCGTAGTATAGCTCCAGCAAAAATCCCAGAGACAGCTTCTGTGGATCATAAACAACGCGCACCGTTTCGGCATGTCCGGTGTTTTGGTTGCAAACCTCTTCATAGGTCGGGGAATCCGTCGTTCCGTTTGCATAGCCGGTCTGTGTGGATAAGACTCCGGGAATAGCAGAGAGGTATTTTTCAGTACCCCAAAAACATCCGCCCGCTAAATAGATTTCTGACATAACACTGCCTCCGTTCTGTTTTTTATTGGTGAGTAGAACTTGCCCCAAATTCGGATACAAGCTGATGATGACATAACGGTAACCATAAAACCGTATTTTATTATGAAGAGAAGTTCCCTGAGACTATTATAGCACAAGCTCAGAACTATATTGATAAAAGTGTTGCCAGAGAAAACAAAACCGCTAAGCCGGTGGTTCCATGCTCTCTCAGGCGCTTTGCTTTCGCTTACGCCGTGAGGTTATTATAGCACAAGCTCAAAACTATATTGATAAAAGAACTGCTCAAGAAAACAAAATCGCTAAGCCGGTGCTTCAATGTTCTCTCAGGCATCGAAAGCTTTGCTTTCGCTTATGCCGTGAGGTTATTATAGCATAAACAGACAAAAGTCATACGGCGCGGCGAAAATGGAGGGGATTATTCTATTTCAAAATAGAATTTAAGATATAAAAAGACAGAGCAGAAACAAATGTTTCTGCTCTGTTGGTGCGAGGGAGGAGACTTGAACTCCTATGAGCTTGCGCTCACTAGAACCTGAATCTAGCGCGTCTGCCAATTCCGCCACTCTCGCGTTTTTTCGCAATCGCTTGACTGCTTGAGTATTATAGCATGGCGATTTTTGTTTGTCAACAAGGTTTTCAAAAAAAATTCGACAATTTTTCTTTCGCCTCTCTTAATTCGACATTCGTGCAAAAGAACCCCGGAACGAATGCGGCCTAAGAGCATCTCAGAAAGAAAAGGATAAGATCAAAATCTTTGATTTGGCGAGAATTTTCGCTATCGATTCGTGGCACATTTTGGCAATTTCGGCATTCTTACCGAAAGGATTACAAATAAGCGCCTGATTATTCATAAAACCTCCATTTTTAATCAATTCAGGAAATAAACGTATATTTTGACAAGATTCACCATATGCATGCGCTATAATTAAAAACAGAAAATGAGTGATAAATAGAAAGGATGTATAACACTGATGAGAATAATGGTAACAAAAGAAGAGCTGGAACGCAAACTGACTCAAGTCAGTCATAATGATTTAATTGAGTTATGCATTGTACCGGCGCAAAAAGATGGAGCGGAATATAACCCCGCATTTTTGCATCTCGGTTTCATACATAATGGACAATATTATGATTTGGAATCGATCGATGCTTACTTCAATCAGGAAGGAATCAAAACCGCCTGATTCAAGAATCTGCCATCACATAAGTATCATTTAAAGTGACTGAACCATCCCCAAGATATGATTGTAAAAACCAAATATCCTAATCACCCGAAAGGGCCCGTCTGTAGAAAGACGGGCCCTTTCGGGGGTTCATTACATAGTAATATGGGAAAAGTGTGGCGTAAGCATCGGTAAGGCCGTTCTGCAGCCAGTGAAAGGTTCGCTGGCGCGTTGAGCAGCAAGGGAGGGTAGTTGTTCCGAAGTGCTGCCAAACCCTAAGAAATTCGGTTAAGAATCCGTCAAAGCAGCGTGCGTCCGGAATCTATGTGAATCATGAGTCATGTATTTTCCAGCCATTGAAATAACTTATTTGCATTCTATCACGTTGTTATTTTTTAGTCAATCTAATTTTTAGAAATAATTTGATTTTTTTTGAAATATTTCTACTTTCTGGCATTCAGAAAAAGACGTCATAAGCTCTTTCAGCCATGGAAAGCCGAAAGACAAATCCACAATCCTATAATAAAAATCCTCCTCTGTGCTTCGGTGATCCACAAAAACACAGGGGAGGAGAAAATGATTTTCCGTTTTTATAAAGTATGATAGAATAAGACAATATCCTGATAAGTACCGTCTTTCATCAAAAAACCGTGGGGAACGGTTCCGATTTCGATAAAGCCCAGCCTGCGGTATAAACGAATTGCATGTACGTTGCTTTTTACCACAGCATTGAATTGTAAAAGCTGAAAACCAAGGGCCTTGCTCTTTTCCAGTGAGTGCTTTACCAAAAGCTCCCCAATGCCCTTTCCTCTGGCCAAAGGCCGGATCATGTACCCTGCATTGGCCTGATGCCCGCATCGCCCTACGTTATTGGGGTGAAGAATGTACAAACCCACCACTTCACCATCTTCTTCTGCAACCGCGGTAAAGCTCTGCTGTGCAAAAAACTCTTCTGCCTGCTCCGGCGTCAGAAAGTCTGTTTGCGGAAATGTATTTCCCTCTTCGATGATAGTGTTCCATATCTCTGTCAACGCGGGAACGTCCTGTTTTTGATATTCTCTGATGATCGCCATCGTGCACTTCCTGTCTGCGGTTTTGCGCTGTATTGATTGAGAAAAGTATAGCACAAAGCAATTTTCCTGACAAGAAAACAGCTTGCCTTTCACATTAATTTACAATAAAATGTAAAAAAGTATTGACTTTTTCAAATGCCGGTGTTATTATAGTTAAGCGCTCTTGAAGAGCAACAAAATATCGCGGAGTGGAGCAGTCCGGTAGCTCGTCGGGCTCATAACCCGAAGGTCGTAGGTTCAAATCCTGCCTCCGCAACCAAACTTCTTAATACTCCGGCAAGCTCATAGCAATATGGGCTTGTTGCAGTATTAAGACAAAATTATATATAATGGGCGAAGACAACTGGAATTGAGATCGCCCTTATATACATCTTCTTTGAGTGTCATTAATAATCGGGTCTGGTCTGTCCTATATCTAGCTACTCTCACCAGATACGTATTTGCTCTTTCCTGCTATGCAGGACAGGCGCGCTCGCTTAACAGGTTCCAACTGTTAAGGTCGTGGCTGCACTATCTACCATAAGAGTATTACTACACCCTATACCGATTTTGGCATTTAGTTTTAAGGGGATCGCTACATCCACGATCTCATTCTTTTGTTGCAAGGCAAAAAAACAAGACCCTAGACGCAGCCGGTAAACTGTACGTCTAAGACCCTTGACAAGAATATGATAACCATGCTACCATTAGGTAACACAGAAAACCAACCCTGTTAATGACATTTAGTCTTCAAACGTACTTCGATTACGTTTTGATTAGTGTAAGAAATCTACCAAATTTCTTACAGCTAATGTGTTGTTAATGGGGTTAAATTATGTTTTTTCTTAAATTGTACCAATTGAGTGATTGGAAAGCAATAAAAACTTTAACTACTTAGTCATTATATATTTCAGTCGGACATTTTGTTCGACTGATTTTTTATTTATTTTAAATGGTAAAATTTCGTTCAATAATGATACTTACGAAGCTATAATGGGAGTAAATAGTAAATTTCTATTATAGCAATAATAGGAAATCGAAAAGGTACATATTCTATTACAACAGGTATTCAATGCAGAAGTAGGGGTGATAATTATGGAGGTTGAAAAAGCAATTGCACTGTCTATTAAAAATATCATTAAAGAGGGCTTAACGGATATTTTTGATAGGCCTTTTGAAGTTGACTTGTTATCGAAGAATCCAGAGTTTCAAAAAAAAATTCAAGATAATACCACCACTTGTATTCGCTCGGGATCTGTTCTGGGTCTGGGAATTAGTCCAATAGATTATATTCTAATGCCGAAAAACACTGCATTTAATTTCAGGAAATGTGCTTTGATTCAACCGCATGATACGATTAAGTATCTCGCAATTGTTTTGATTATTGCAGATACTATCGAAAAAGCGCGTATTCCCATATCACAAAAAAGAGTTTTTTCTTATCGCTTTAGGCCAAATGAGGGATATCTTTTTAATAAAAACTATACTATCACCAGCTTTAGATCTTATGTTTCAGAAAGGGCAAAACGTAAAAAAGTTAATCTAATCGTTTCATGTGATATCGCGAATTATTATGAGCGCTTAAATTTACACAGATTACAAAATACTCTCTTATCCATTGATTGCAATCGAAATATTGTAAATTTAATTAATGAACTTTTGCTTTTTTGGTCAAATAGAGACTCGTATGGATTGCCTGTTGGATCTAATGCTAGTCGTATTCTATCTGAGGCTAACCTGATTAGAGTTGATAATTATCTACTGTCAATAGGAGTCGATTTTATCCGCTTTGTAGATGATTATCGCTTTTTTGCCCCAGATGCCAGTACAGCACATTACTGGCTTACTATTCTTATTGATAGACTTGGACAGGAAGGGCTCTCTATTAATATGAGTAAAACCAAAATTGAGCCTAGTGAACGTTATAAAAATGATATCAAGAATCCGAACACAAATCGCAAATTGAAAAAAGACAAAAATCCCTTTGTAATCAAAGCTGGATATGGCGGTACGGTACCTACACGTTTTCGTGCATTATCAAACGGTGAAAAGGATAAATTGGTATCCTTGGACATTATGCATTCATTAAGTAAAGCAGATAAAGATAATTTAGTCGATGCTTCAGAGTTTATAAATATTATAAAAGCCTGTATTGCCCAACAGAAGTATTCTTTATTATTGAACATGCTTCCTATTATAGGCAAGTATTTACAGCTATCACCTTACTATATTGATGCGCTAACCAAATGCTCGGAATACTTTTCTGATGAAGAAATAGAAAAAATTAAGCATCACTTTTCTGAAAAGCTTAAAAGTAATAGATTTTTGCCTGAATATCTTAGAATCTCCTATATCAGACTGCTTGGAAGCAAACTATTTAATGACAAAACCTTGTTACTTGAGTGCTTTAGAAATTTGCGGCGAGACTCAGGAGCCTATGTTGGACGTGTTTTACTGGATTCTCTGTATGAATTAGTGGGTCGAGAGGATGTACTGGAAATTAGAAAGGGATTTTCTCGTTCTGATCTATGGGAAAAGAGGCAAATAATCAGAATTGTGAATAAATCCCTTTTAGAAGAGGAAAAAAGGCCTTGGATTAAAAATGTTCATCAATTAGATTCGAGAGAACTTTTCTTATTGGAGGTTGCAGAACCCACAAAATCTACTAAACTTAAGAAAAAGAAAAAATAACTTTTGTTTTTCCTTATAGTTGATGAAACGTGTGAACTCTTAAAGCTAGTCAATGCGGATGATTCCTTTTATAATTTATAACAGGTTGCACATTATGTTTATTAGTAGAATTGCTTTAAATCATTATATATCTAATAAATCGGACAATTGTTCGATTTATTAGATTTTTGGGGAAGATCAATCCGTATTTAGCGTTTGTTTTGTAGTGTACAATGCATCTGTTTTTCTTTAAATTATCGCCAGAGATATCCAAAATAGCTTCTACCATTGAAAAGGAAAAGAAATTACAGGGAGGGGTGGCACAATGCCATCACTCCCTGTAATTTCCTTGTCAATCCTGATGCCATATCAGGGAATGAACCATAAAATTAAAGAATTTGTTTTGACTACTATATAAAGAATAAAGGTTCTGCCCGTCGGGCGAAATCTCTTTCCAGCATTAATTTATGTGATGTGAATTGCTCATCGTCAAAATATTTTGCATCTTGTGGACACCATTTTACACAGGCATGACACTTAATGCATATTCCAATTATGTCGGAAGGGTCATTTGGATTGATAGACCCCATCGGACACCGGCGAATGCAAATACCGCAATGATTACACTTTTCCATATCGGTCTTTGGCTTGGCCTTCAAAAAGACCGTAGGCTTTCCATCAAGTCCTTTCGGAGTATAGTACACTTCTGGAGGGTTGGTGCCTTTTACGTCAATAGGCTGTGGTAGGGTTTTGAGTGTGTCGACCTTTTCAGCTATTTTTGTTGCAAATTCCTCAATCTTCTCCATATCGGTCTGATCCGGCCGACCGGCTGCCAGAACCGTTGAAAAAGCATGCTGAGCGGCTACACCAGCCCCTGCAATCGTATGAAATCCATTGGCTTCTAAAACATTTCGAAGTTCAATCAGAGCATCATCAAAGCTGCGGTTACCGAATACAGCAACAGGTACAGCGAGGGCATCATTTCCGATAAAGTGACTCTGTACATAAGGTAGCAATTTATTTGGTATTCTTCCTGCATAAACAGGGGTTCCCCATATAACCAAATCCGTTTTGTTAAAAGTATTCATTGCTTCCCTTGCAGCTGGAAGAGTATAGTCTAGCTTTTCCACTGGAAGATTTAGTTTTTCTCCGATGGCAGCTGCAAGAGAAACAACTGTTTTTTCGGTGTTTCCAACGGGGCTAAAATATACTGCCCATACCTTATTAATTTCCACTTTCATTTTCTCTCCCTTTAATGATAATTATGTAAATTATATCACACTACCTATATCTCACGAACTGATTTAAAGAAATATCAAAACAAACTGCTTTATAGGTAGACAATTAAACAAGCGTGATATTTGAGCATATTTAATACACTAAGAATCTTTGCTTTTCTCATTTCGAAGCTGCCAAACATTGATTTTATATCTCTTAATTTTGTTATAGCGGTTACTATGAGAAATATTAAGATGAGTTGCTGTCATAGTCAAATTAAGGTCACATTCCAGAAGAGCATCTTTGATGATTGATTTTTCATAATTTTCTACCATCTGTATTTCTGCGGCCCGGTGCTCAATATGGATGGACAGTTAAAATGAAATTAACAAAGAGTTTGCCAAAAATATTGTTGCAATACTTCGAATTTCATTGAGTTTGGCAGATGAATTCATTGGAGGTGCACTTTTGTCACAAGAAAACCTGTTTCCTCCAGAAGCTACATTCTGCCTTAAAATAATAACAGGACAAAAAGTTAAAGAATTTAAAATATCCTCCGACACTCGATGATTTGCCCAAAGCAATTTATAGTGTTTTCTGCTGTACGTGAAAAGCACCACACGTTGAGAATTAAAATCCAAAGTTAAGTAAGTAATCTTGTGTAGACCATATATCCGGGTTAGGACGATCTGAAATTTTACAGCGTTATGCAAGCAAAGTCTGTGTTTAAAAAATTAATTTCTGTGCCAAAGTTAGAAAGAAAAATATTTCCATCTGAAAGTCGGATAGGATTTCAAGAAAGAATCTTAAATAATCTGAAATTTGCTTGCTTAGTATTGTGATAACTGCATGATAATATTATAATTTCCAACGGGGTTAGAGAATGCTAACTACTTTTTTAATGGAAAGGTAGATTGAATGTCTATGAAAAAACGATGGAATAAAATAAGATTAGCTGCGGGGCTGATGAGCATCTTGTTGCTTGCTGCTGGTTGTTCCGCACAACCACAATCGAACTCATCGCAATCGTCCGCCAATCCAGCTACAGATGTAGCTGCAAAAGATGAAGTAATTGTTGCGGTTGGCGGGGAGAAGGAATCCGGATATGATCCCTGCACGGGATGGGGGAGCAGCGGTACTCCCATCTTTCAAAGCAAGCTGCTGGATACGGATACAAACAATCAGTTGAAAAATGACCTTGCCACCGAATATAGCGTCAGCGAGGACGGCCTTACCTGGACGTTCAAAATTCGCGATGATGTGGTTTGCCATGATGGTGAGAAACTCACCGCAAGCGATGTAGCCTTTACATACAACAAGACCAAGGAAAACGGCATTTCCACCATTGATCTGACGCTGTTGGACAAGGCCGAGGCAACTGACGACACAACGGTCGTGTTCCGCATGAAGTCTCCTATGTCCACCTTTATTTATCAGACGGCTGCCTTGGGGATCGTGCCAGAGCATGCTTACAGCGATCCGACAGCTTATGCACAAAAGCCTATCGGTTCCGGCCCTTATAAATTTGTACAGTGGGATAAAGGACAGCAACTGATCGTAGAAGCAAACGAGAATTATTACAATGGCAACCCTCCTTTTAAACGCCTTGTACTTTTGTTCCTCAGCGATGACGCGGCATACGCGGCACTGCAGGCCGGACAAGTTGATGTAGCAAAAATTTCAGAAAACCTCGCGGTAAAGGGAATGTCCGGCTATAATTTGGTGGATTGCAAAACCAACGATTTCCGTACGATAGCGCTGCCTGTCCAAAAGCCTGGTGAAACCAGCAAAGAGGGATACGCAATCGGCAACGAAGTGACCAGCGATCTGGCGATCCGCAGGGCACTGGCGAATGGCGTCAATCGCCAGAAGATCATCGACACGGTGCTTAACGGTTACGGCGAGGTTGCCTACACCATTTCCCAGGGTCTGCCATGGGATAATAAAGAGGTAATTCTCACCGACGGCAATGTGGAAGCGGCAAAGAAAATTTTGGATGATGCCGGCTGGGTGGATACCGATGGTGATGGGATCCGCGAGAAGAACGGCAGGAAAGCAGAGTTCAGTTTGATTTATGCTTCCGACGATTCTACCCGTCAATCGATTTCCATGGCATTCAGTGAGCAGGCAAAGACGTTTGGCATCAATGTGATTACCGAAGGTCTTTCCTCCGCAGACCGTAACCCCCGCAAACACAAGGACGCCTTTATGTTGGGTGGCGGTGACTATAACCCCACTCCTGTTTACAATGCGCTTTATGGTGCTTACGCAGCAAAAGGCGGCTGGTATAATATTGTAGCGTATAAAAACCCAACGGTTGACAAGTATCTTGAAGCAGCCATAGCGGCAACCACGCAGGAAGAAGCCAATCAGTACTGGCAAAAAGCGCAGTGGGACGGAACGACCGGTGGCAGCATTCTTGGTGATGCGCCTTATATTTACGTGGCAAATATCAGCCATCTTCATTTTGTCCGGGATGGAATCAGCATAGGCGAGCAGAAGATTCACCCTCACGATCATGGCTTTGCGGTATTGGGCAACATCATGGACTGGAGCGCTGTAAAATAGTCTGAATTCAGTATCAAGGTAAATGCGGCCATACCCGGTTGTGGTTTGGCCGCATTTTGCATGAAAAGAAGGGAGAAATGAGAGTGCGATGAAAAAAGGTGTAGCAAAAATAATCGCAGAAAATTTTTTACGCGGTGTCACATTGCTGATTGCAGTGGTCATCGTCACCTTTCTGCTGGCAAATGCATCACCCATCGATCCAATTAGTGCTTACGTCGGATCGGAAAGCGCAATCAGTGAAGAGCAAAGGGCGGCGATTGCCGAATACTGGGGCCTTAACGAGCCTCCGGCCGGCCGGCTCGTTAGCTGGTTAAAGGCGCTTGCAAATGGTGATATGGGCAGATCCTACTACTTTCAACAGCCTGTAACCGCAGTAATAGGGGAACGTTTCGCGCAATCCATTATGCTAATGGGGGTTGCATGGGTGCTGTCGGGAATTTTCGGATTTCTGTTGGGGGTCATTTCAGCGGCTTGCCGCAATAGTCCGATCGATAAGGCGATTAAGGCAATTTGCCTGCTGCTGTCCTCCAGCCCGGCATTTTGGCTGGGACTATTGCTGATGATGGTATTCGCGGTAAAGCTTGGGTGGTTTCCGCTGGGGCTTTCCGCACCGATCGGTAAGCTGGCGGGCGAGGTGACAATCTGGGAGCGGCTGCATCATTTGGTATTGCCGGCAGTCACGCTTTCCATCACCGGAGTGTCCAACATTGCGCTGCATACCCGGCAGAAGCTGATTGACATTATGGAAAGCGACTTTATGCTCTTTGCACAGGCACGAGGAGAGGGAAAATGGCAGGCGATCCGCCGTCATGGATTCCGCAATATTCTTTTGCCGGCTGTTACCCTGCAGTTTGCGGCGATCAGCGAGCTGTTCGGCGGCTCGGTGCTGGCGGAGAATGTTTTTTCCTATACCGGCATCGGACAGGCCGCCGTGCTTGCAGGAACTCACGGGGATACACCGCTGCTGATGGGAATTGCTTTGTTCAGCGCATTGTTTGTCTTTTGCGGAAATATGATTGCCAATCTGCTTTATCCCGTGATCGATCCTCAAATCAGGGAGGTAGCACATGCCAAGTAAAATCGTTGCAGTAGGAAAACCTTTGATCAATCGCCGCACATGGACTTTGGCGATCGTCATAGCGGCAATCGTGATTTTGATTGGTGTGGCGGCAGCAGGTGTTTTTATGCTGCCGGATGCCTATGCCACCAATTTTGAAAACAAGAATCTGCCGCCGTCATTCTCGCATCTGTTCGGCACCGACTGGATGGGCCGCGATATGCTTGCGCGCACAGTAAAGGGACTTTCCACCAGTATCCTCATCGGCGTATTGGCGGCAGGCATCAGCTCTGTGATAGCGGTCATTCTGGGTACCCTTTCGGCCGTTATGGGGAAAAAAGTGGATCAGGCTGTCTTGTGGCTGATCGATATGGTGCAGGGCATTCCTCACCTGATTCTGCTGATGCTCATCTCTTTTATGCTCGGCAAGGGCCTGCAGGGCGTTATGGTAGGTATCGCAGTCAGCCATTGGCCCAACCTGGCACGCGTTGTCCGTGCGGAGGTTCTGGCGGTAAAGAACGCACAGTTTGTACAGGCGTCCCGCAAGATGGGGCGCAGCCGGTTGTTTATCGCCGTGCGGCATATCCTGCCCCATGTAGTTCCACAATACATTGTCGGATTGATTTTATTATTCCCACATGCTATTTTACATGAAGCCTCCATCACTTTTCTGGGGTTTGGGCTGTCTCCGGAGGAACCGGCGGTCGGTGTCATTTTGTCTGAATCCATGCGGTATCTGACCTCCGGATTTTGGTGGCTTACGGTACTTCCCGGCGCGGCGCTTTTGTTGATTGTACTGCTGTTTGATGCGATCGGGGACAATTTACGAACCATTATAGATCCATACAGCGCACAGGAATAGGAGGAATTATGTCACAGAAAAAAGAAAAGCCTCCGGTTCTGGAGGTAACAGATCTGTCTATTTGTTTTCGGATGTATGACCGCGGATTGAACCAGAAGGAACTGAAGGTCATATCCAGCTTGAACATTGCTATTAATACGGGCGAAATTTTGGCAGTAGTAGGTTCGTCCGGAAGCGGCAAAAGCCTGCTTGCCCACGCCATTTTAGGAATATTGCCCCACAACAGCTCCTACTCCGGCTCCATGAAGTATTGCGGCCGGGAGCTGACCCCCCACCTGCAAAAAAAGCTGCGGGGAAAAGAAATCGCGCTGGTTCCGCAGTCGGTGGGCTATTTAGATCCCATGATGCGCGTCGGCAAGCAGGTCATTGGAATTCACGGAACGGAGCGGCAGCAGCAAGAGGTGTTCCGGCGGTTCAACCTTTCGCCGGAAACCGCACAGAAATATCCCTTTCAGCTTTCCGGCGGCATGGCACGCAGGGTTCTGGTATCTACGGCGGTCATTACGGACGCACACCTGATCATTGCGGACGAACCTACTCCGGGACTTAATCCGGAAGTGGCGGAGGAAACCATGCGCTATTTCCGCGAGATCGCCGATGCCGGAAATGCCGTTATGCTCATCACACACGACATTGATCTGGCACTCAGCATTGCCGATAAAATTGCTGTTTTTTACGCGGGAACAACCGTAGAAATCGCACCGGTACAGGATTTTCTTGAAGGAAAGGAGCGCCTGCGCCATCCATATACAAAAGCGCTGTGGGATGCTTTGCCGCAGAACGATTTTGTTCCCATTTCCGGGCTGCAGCCTTATGCGGGCAGCCTGCCCAGCGGGTGCCCCTTTGCGCCGCGCTGCCAGTACCGCACCGACGACTGCTCGGGAGAGGTGGAGATGCGTAAAATGCGAGGAGGAGAGGTGAGGTGCAAGCATGCTACTTGAGGTAAAAAACGTAAGCTTTGGATATTCCCCCAAAGAGCTGATATTAAAAAATGTGAGCTTTTCGGTAGACAAAGGCGAACGTGTGGGCCTAGTTGGCCCTTCCGGCTATGGAAAAAGCACGCTTTCGAAACTCTTAGCAGGCTACCTGGTGCCTACAGAGGGCGAAATCCTGTTCGAAGAGAAGCCCTTGCCTACCACAGGCTATTGCCCGATACAGCTTATTTATCAGCACCCTGAAAAAGCGGTAAATATACGGTGGAAAATGCGCCGGATTCTGGAGGAATCCTGGGCTCCCGACGATGCGTTCCTACAAAAGATCGGAATCGAAAAGCAATGGCTGGATCGCTGGCCCAACGAACTGAGCGGTGGCGAAATGCAGCGCTTTTGCATCGCACGGATCCTCGGGCCAAAAACCAAATTCCTTCTCGCTGATGAAATCAGTACCATGCTGGATGTCATTACACAAGCGCAGATTTGGCAGCTGGTGCTTTCGATCGTAAAAGAGCGCGATATGGGGATGATCGTGGTAACCCACAGCGAAGCGCTGGCTCAAAAGGTCTGTACGCGCATCATCGATCTTCCGGCTCTCAACGCAGCAGGGCGTTAGGGATTTCCGGTATCCAGAGAGTACATTGGAACAAATCGTCGCGCTTATCGATACGCAAGCATCCGCCGTTCCGTCTGATTAACTCATCGACACTTTTCAAACCGATACCGGCGCTGGAAACAGCGCCGGTCTTTTCTTGCCGGATATGATTGCCAAAGGATATTTCCATACGATCTTCCAGTTTGTGGCAGGATACCTCTATGACAAAAGCGGGATCAGCATATTTGAGTAGATTGGAGAAAATATTATCGAATATCCGCTGTAAAGAAGCTTTGCGAATAGAAAAGAACGTGAGTTCTCCTTCATCCCTTGAAACCGAGCATTGAAATAAATGTGATTCCAGAAGAACAAGCCCATCATCGATGAAGAGGTCTATGATAGAGCTGTCGCAAAAAACATCTTCTGATTTGAATTCATCCATACTGGTCAAAAAGTGATTGAACATATTTTCTGAAAGAGTCTTTAGTTGAATCGCCTTTTCTTCCGCCTTATAAAGATACTGCTCTCGTATTTCTTTGTTAGGGCAGCGCTTTTGATTCACAATATCCAGGTATCCAATCAGACTGGTAACAGGTGTGCGCAGGTCGTGGGACATGTGCACCGCGAATTGGTCGCGGTCCTTGCGTGCCTTTTGGAAGCGGATAATCTGCCCCAGCAGGGAATGACGCATTTTATTGACATCCTGCGCAAGGGATGAAAGCTCATCGTTTCCCTTTACTGTAATGGGAAAATTGAGATTTCCACTTTCAATGTTTTTTATCTCGTCAGCCAGGTGATGGATATAAACAACTTTTCTGCGTACATAGTAGAGCATAGTCAGAAGAAATGTAACAAAAAATATGGTCAGACAGAGAAGATTCACTCTATCGACATAGCGGTGACGGGCAAATGTACTGACAACGGCGGTTACCTCCGCGTCATAAAATCGCAGAGGATACGTTTTTTGCCATGGCAGGGGAGAAGTTAACCGACCGCTTGATAAATTCCCCGTACGATAAGAAATCGTTGAATCATAAATCAGATGGCTTCCATAATATAAGCACAAGGTCGTAAGCTCGCGCCCTTCTACCCATCTGGATATAAAATGATAATCCAAAGCAGAAACCTTGCTGTTATCGATATGTTCCTGTAGATTTTGTATTTCTAAATCCTGTTGTCGTTCTACAAAGGCAGGATCACTGAACTTGTCCTCGATCCATAGCTCACCGACTTTATGTATTGCTAAAAAAGCAACGGAAGCAATCAAAAAAGCAGATAATGTACAAAGAGCCAATTTTGAACTCAGTTTTATCTTAAACAATTTGGTAGCCCTCCCCCCAAACAGTAAGGATATATTTTGGACGTTGAGGGTCCGCTTCAATTTTTTGCCGCAGGTTTCGAATATGCACCATTACCGTATTGTTGGCAGAAGGGAGATAAGGTTCCCCCCAAAGCTGTTCATAAAGACTTTGCACAGAAAATACGGTTCCTCGGTTTTGTGACAGAAAGGACAATAGCTGGTACTCCTTATGGCGTAAAAGGATTGGCGTACCATTTAAAAAAACTTCTCCGGAAGTGGGATGCACAGCAAGGCTGTTGATCTGAATAAAGTCCTGATTCAAATTTAAGCTGTAATTTTTTCCTCGATAGATCTGGTAGCGGCGCAGGATCGCTTTGACTCTTGTTAAAAGCTCTGCTGGGATAAACGGTTTTGTCAAATAATCATCGCCGCCGGAATCGAATGCGGCTTCTTTATCGGAAATCAAGCTTTTGGCACTCAGGTACAGAATGGGAGCAGTGGTAAATCTGCGCATTTTTTTACAAATCGCAAAGCCGGAGTCCCCGGGTATCATAATATCCAAAATAATCAGATCGATATTGCCACTCAATAAGGACAACGCCTCTTGTCCATTGCAGGCCTGCAGTGTGAAGAACCCCTCACTTTGCAGCAGGGCGGAAATGACTTCACATATATCACAATCATCATCAACAATCAGAATGGTAGATGTCTGCATTTTAAATTGCCTCCAAATTGGTTTAACTTGTATCGGCAGTTAACCTCAATCAGAAAGATAAAAGAAAGCTTTGGACATAACTTATAGATTTGGTTCGCTGATGATGCCGAATGAATTTTATACGGGCACAAACGAATGTGTTTTAATCCAGGTAAGCTATAAATTTCTGAAAGGTTATCATCAGGAGTTTTCTTCTTTTCTCCGGAGATAGATAAGTCCACAGGTAAATACTGTAAATGGAATTGTAAGCATGATAGCCAAACTGCCGATTAACGCTTGTAAAAACTCAACAATGATTACCTCTCGGTTCAAAAGGTGCATGATGGAATTAGAATAAGTAAGCAGTAATATAATGCTTGATAAAGAGCTTCCGATATAGGCCAATACCAGTGTGTTTGCCATGGTACCCATGATATCACGCCCTATACGCATACCGCTTTTTAGTAATTTTTGAAATGTGATATTAGGAGCATGTTCGCATAATTCGAAAAGCGAAGAGGAAATATCCATAGCTACATCCATAATAGCGCCCATTGCACCAATGATAATCGCTGCAAAAATGATTGCAGTAAGATCAATTGGCTTGTCCGGATTGAGAAAAATTAAATAGACGGAGTGTTCATCTACAAATCCTGTGAGAAGAAGTATTTTGCTCATGATATTAGTAGCGATAGAGGCAAAGATGATTCCTGATACACAACCAATCATAGTTGCAAGTGTTTTTTTACTGATTCCGTTAATTAATACCAAAGTCATGACAATAGTGTAGAAGCAGGTAATTGCAGCGCCGATATAAGCGTTAAAACCATTCATAACAGATGGCACAAAAACCAGAAAAACAAATAGAAAGGTAAAAGTCAGTGAAAGTAGGGTGTTAATACCTTTCCCTCGCCCAATCAGTAAAACCAGTCCTGCAAATATCATTCCTAAAATCACAATTTTATCAAAACGATAATAGTCCCCGAACTGCCAGGCGGTGATAGAGGGATCTGATGGGTCTGTTTTGAAAAGCATAATACTATCTCCTGGCTCTACTTCCTTTATCAACTCACTTCCACTATACATACTGTCAATTGATTGTTGTGCATCAACTACCTGATCTTTATAAAGCCCGTTTTTAATCTTACAGGTAAAACGAATGATTGTGTTTGTAGAACTCTCCGTTTCGCCAAACGGCGATTCAACAGATGATCGATCGAGTATATCAATTACCTGTCCCTTAGCAACTTCTTCACCTGATTCATTGAATAATGAAAAGTCTTTCGTAACAATGTGATTGCCAACTAATATAGCTACAATAGAGAAAAACACCACTGATATCCATATGACAGCACCTTTTATGTAAAATTTATGTTCTTTCGTTCTAATCATTAAAACAGACTCCATTTCTCTAACAGATTTCTATACAAGCATTTTATTTCTGGTATACATATTCAGACAAACTCAGCTGTGGAACATAGCTTTTATTTCAATATTTCTACAGCGTTTTGATTTTATAGTCATTCGATTAAATTTCATATTGCTCTCCGCTTAGAACAAAAGTTGTATTTGTACATTCATCATATTTCATTACAATCAATCATAGATTTATAAAACATACCAAAGACAAGCACTCTTTTTGGAGGTAATATGAAAAAAATTGCAATTTGCTTTGAGTACATCATAATATGTGCTTTAGCAGTAATTACGATTTACTATGGGCATCAATATGCTGTGGATAAAATCCATTCAGGGATCATTTATGATAAAGAGACGGAAATAGATTCTATGCTTTATGGTCAAGTTGTTTCTATTGAATCATCTAACGAGAATGTACAAAATCCAGGTCAAATGGAGATCGTCTTTTTAGCTAAAATTTTTGAAGGAGAAAAGCATAAGAATGAAGTCGTTCAGGCGAAACAGATCATCAGCAGCGATGATAAGCAATCCATCCCAATCTCTATTGGTGAAAAAGTAGCGCTTTTATCTTATGGCGATATATATTTGTTTCAGTATTATTATCGATTGGACAAAATCATAATACTCGGAGCCGTATTTACAGTGCTTATCCTGCTAATGGGCGGAAGCAAAGGCTTTCGTACACTGCTGGCACTGGGGTTCACCTGTTTATCTATTTTTTATCTATTTATTCCTTTTGTTCGTGCTGGATATAACGTGTATATTTCTTGCGGACTTACCTGCCTGTACATTATTGCCACAACATATGCGATAGTCTATGGCATAAATCAAAAAAGCATCACAGCCGCCTTTAGCTGCATTGTAGGTGTTTTGGCCTCAGGTCTTATCACTTTTATCATGGATAAAGCAATGAAACTCACTGGATATATAAATGATGAGGCTTTCATGTTGGAAACATTGTTAGGGATTGAGAATGTGAGTGTGAAAGCGATCTTGTTTTCCATGATCACTATAGGAGCTTTAGGGGCTGTTATGGATGTCTCTATGTCTATTATTTCACCACTATGGGAATTGAAAGCCAATGATTCTTACATTACTGCCGGAGCGCTGATACAATCAGGATTTTCAATTGGACGGGATGTAATGGGAACAATGACCAGTACTTTGGTTCTTGCTTATATAGGGGGATCTCTTATTACGGTGCTCATGTACTCTGCATCTAACTATCCGCTGATTAGTTTGTTGAATAAGGAAGAGATTATCTATGAATTCTTACAATCACTTACTGGAAGTTTAAGCTTATTGGCCACAATTCCTGTAGCAGTATTACTTTCCACCGTAACGTTGTCAAAAAGCAGATAAAGGTTAAGACTTTTAATTAATCAATTGATGGAGAAAATCATTTTTTCTTCTCACATAACATAAAAATATAAACTGCCTTGACAGAAAGGCTATTCTTCTGTCAAGCAGTTTTTTTATAAACCCCAATATCTAAATCATTATATTTGCGATACGCGTACAGGTGTGTTCAACAAAAAAAGCATAGACACAAAAAACAAAGCTATAGAGGATCTTAAGAATTGTTTCCACTGAGTGGGCAGGATCGAATCTATGTCTTTCTTTTCTCATTTGTTCCTAACATTTTCACCGGCAATATAATATTAGTAAAATGAATAAATAATTGAATTTCAGTAAATAAGTTGCAACTGTTGTAAATTTCAATTTTGACCTTATTAAAATCTATCTCTATATAGATAAAATCATTTGTATAATTGACCTGCCTATCTTGGTATGGGCAAAAAAACTAAGCACTCAAATGCAAACGATATTCATTTGCGTTTGAGTGCATTATAATATTATTTACATTAAAAGTCAAGATTACACTTTTGAACAATGATATCAAATCTAATTAATAGAGGATCGATGGTTTGTAGAGGCGAAGAGGTAAGGTGGTTCTGATATCGGTCGATAAACTATCCGAATTCATTTTGTATTCTAGCTGGTATTATTAATAAAACTAAAAAGGCAGTCACAAATTGGGTGACTGCCTTTGATTTTTCTTTATTTATTTGTGGTTGGTACAAACTCTATCTTCAATTTCATACCCATACCAGCTGCAAGCCGTTGGAGCGTCCTTAAAGACGGGTTTGCGTTCCCGTTTTCGAGCTTGCTAATATCACCTTGTGCGATACCAGTTATTTCAGCAAGCTGTTTTTGAGTAATACCAGTGCCTTTCCGCGCATCAATCATTGCCTGAATCATCGCAAATTCAGGCTCTAATGCATCATATTCAGCCTTTATTTCCGGATCGCTCAGCTGATCCTTTAAAAAATCGTTAAAATTGGTGTTCATGCTTTAAGCCTCTTTCTCTTCAGGTATCCGGCACGGTACTGTTTTGCTCGTTCTATTTCAGCAGGAAATGTTTTCTGTGTTTTTTAACGAATCCGTTCGTAATAATCACTCGCCGTTCAACAAAAAAGAAATATAAAACGCGGGAAATATCTGAACCAGCCTTAGCACGTAATTCGAAAATACAATCACCCAAAGGCTTAGAATAAGGTTCCCTGAGTTCAGTTCCATTATCGGCCAGTATTGAAATTGTTCTTAACATTTTAGTGCGCATTTTCTTATGTAGATACGGTTGGAAAGAATGCAAAAAGAATAGTAGAATACATCCAAAATTAACTGGAAGAAGATAAGCTAGAGGATCAATTGACATCTAGAGAATATCAGGACCCTTTTAAGGGCAACAAGTAACAAGCCATTGCAAATGTCAGACCGTACCAGTCATTGCAATGGCTACCAGTAATAGCGGGTTATACCCGCTTCTAAAATACCACCGGCTAGTCGGTGGTATTTTATTGTAATAAATTAATCCAGCAGGGTGCTGCGGATTCGGGCCGCAAATTCATCCAGCCGCTCTCCGATCCCTGGCAGGGCCAAAGCTTCGCCGGGGTCGTTGGCCGTCTCCAGCATGGAAAACCGGCCGGGGAGAAAGAACGACTTGTTCATATTCAGTCCGGCAATCAGTTGCCGGGCTACGATATCGCCCCCGGAGTAGCCGGATACCACAATGGAGAAAAGCGCCTTATCGTAAAAGCGTGTCTGGCGAAACAGGGCGGTAAGACGGTTGATAAAAGCGGTCAGGTTGGCGGACAGCGCGTCATTATAATTGGGACAGAGCATCACTACCCCGGCACACCGGCGAACGGCGGGGTAGACCTCATCCTGCATCACGCCGCCGTAGAAGCAGCCCCCTCGTTCGCCAAAGTGGAGGCACATGGTGTAGGGGCAGCCCGAGCAGTCTGAGAGGGTGCCGTTGCGCAGCCCGATTTCGGTCACAGTGAACGCGTCGCCAAGGCGGGACCTGACTTCCTCCCACAGCGCCAGGGTGTTGGAGGTATGGTGGCTGGAGGCGTGGAGCACCAAAAGTTCCGGTTTCTCCGGCTTGGGGAAGATTTCCCGCTCCAATCGGTCGGCCAGTTCCCGTGCGGCCGCGCGGTAGGCTCCCAGAAAATCAGTATTCAGCTGCTTGGCCTGAACCTTAAAGTTGACGAGGGAACCGGTACCCTCTACCAGTGGGCGGCCCAAAAACGCACAGCCGGCCAGATTGGCTGCTAGAGCCAATTCTGCCGCCGCCGACTTGGTATAGAAAGGGGAGGTTCCGTCTACGATCAATCCGGCCGTGCAGCCCTCCAGCAGCCCGGGCTCTCGGCGCAGGCGAGCCAGCAGTTTGACATACTCTATATTTGTGCCGGTATCCCCAAGGGGTAAGGCGAAAAGGAGACGCTCGCCGGCCAGATCGATCAGATCCTCCGCCCGGCGCAAAGTGCGGGTCTCCCGCCCCTCCAGGGCATGATGTAAAATTCCGTCCAGACGCATGTCTGCTCCCTGGGCGTCCGGATAAGGACAGACTACTATCAGGGACATTCCATTAACCTTCTTCTCAAACAGTTATAAAATCTCTTTCAGATGCTGCGCCGCCTCACGAATATGGCCGAACAGGGCGTCCGGCATATGGGGCAGCAATTCGGTTTCGATGCCGGCGGTGGTAAAGCGGTTCTTCACACCCATATAAATGCCGTCCAAAAAAACAGAGCCGCAGTGCCACTCCCCCCGCAGGGCGAGCAACAGGGATAAAGCGCCGGAGGACAGGGCGGGAGCCACATAAGGCTTAAAGCCCAGCTCACGCATCTTTAAATTCGCCGTCACGGTGAGATGCGTCAGCTCCTGAGACAGCGCCTCGTCATAGTTCTGGATAGAGTTGGCAATGAAAAGCCCGGTGCCGTGGGGGCCAAAGGAACGCCCCTCCGACAGAAAGGAAGACAACCGTGCATCCCGCTTGGCATAGTAGGCGGCCCGGGCATTCATTACACCAAGGCCAAAGCCCTGAATCTGTTCGGGGCGCAGACCTTTGCCGTCCCACACGCCGGATTCATCGCGGTTGCTTTCCAAATAGGCGGTTTTGGCCAGGGGATCCACCGGATCGGACACGGCGCACCACAGGCCCTGGAATCGGGCATCGCGGGCCATTCTGGCATAATGCTTCACAATAGAGGCGTTCGCCTCGAACTGGGCCATGCGTACGTCCTTGACCTGAGACCCCACCGGAGGAATGCCTTTCGAAGCCACAAAGACAAACACATCACAGTCGAAGATGTGGTCGGGGGAGACGATCTCCACCTCGGGCAGGGCGTCGTAATCCCAGGGTAGCGCGACCTGACCCATCTCGAATTCCCAGCGGGCAGTGATCTGATCCGACAGATCGCAGATACCGATGGAAGAGATGACGTCCCCTCCCAGCAGCTTCAACCCGGTGAGCAAAGTGGAGCCTACATCCCCGATGGCCAGCAGATTGACCCGCCGCTTGCCAGATTTCGGGGCGGCGGTGAGCAATTCTTCCCATCCGGGACGGCCCGTGTTGACCGCGGTGAGCCGGCCCTCGGCGATGGCGGCCAGGGTAGGGTCGTCGACTTCTGCCTCGGTCAGACGAGAGGCGTCCAGCACCTCCAGCCCATGGGGGGCCAGCAGCTGTCCCGGATGGCCGATACGGAAAGAACCTCTGTCCAAAACCGCGTCCCCGGGAACCGGAGCAAAGAGCCTTCCCTCCGTCACCGGAGCAATGGGCGGGCCGAAGCCGTCCAGAGGGGTGAGAGACACCAGATGAGCGCCCTTGTAACTATAGTAATACATAGCATCACCTTCCAGAAAAATGAATTGTGGACAAACAGACACGAAAAGCGGAGAACAATCCTCTGCGTGCAGCATGATTTATTGATATTCACGCAGCAGCTGCTCCAGATCGTTTTCCAGATAAACGGAAGCGGACAGGTTGGGGTCGTAGCTCAGACAAGTGCCCTTGTCGGGGCACAGGGGCAGGATGACCGCCTCCGGCAGTCGGGACAGAGTCAAATTGCGGCCATAGAGAATCCGGTATTCCTGCTCTAAAGTAGAGATGACGTCGTGGGCGGCCTCCAGGCAGGTTCGGGACAGCTGGAACACCGCATCCCGACCGCACTCAGACAGATTGGAAGGGGCCGCGTAGGGCAGAATGTGGTTGATGCCCGGCAGCAGGCCGGGAACCGGGAAGCTGGGCCTGCGGATCGTGTTGCCGCCGATGAAGGGATACAAAGTGGATTCTACAAACCACTGCCGCAGTCGGGGCAGGAAGTATACACTGTCGATCGGCCGATCCCAGGAATGCATCAGATCCTTGCCATAGCCCGACAGCACGCCCACCAGCACCATGCGGATGGGAACGCCCTCCTCGCGCAGGATGGGATCCAGCACCCCCATACGAAGGCCGGGGTGCATCAGGTCATCTACCAGAATCACCGGCCGGTTAAAGGATTTGATGGTGCGAATCTGGCAGGGAATGGAGGCGTAATAGGGGAAAGCCTCGATGGTAGTCTCGGTTAGATCGGGAGAAAACACCCTGTCGGTGTGAACGGTTTTGGTCACCGTGTTCGGAACGCTTTTGCCCCGGAGCAGCTTGCCGAAAGGCACACACATATTTTCGCCGAGTGTCCGCGGAGTGGTGGACGTGGAAGGTACGTTGTTGTAGGCGGTGATCTTCTCCAGCAGCCGGTGGTGAATGATGTCGGCAGACAGCGTCAGAACCAAAGAGCCCGGATACAGCCCGGTCAGGGCGCGCTGAAGCTGCTCGTGGCCCCGGCGAATGGAGGACAGCACCCGGGAATTGCGGCACAACGGCTCCTGAATCGTAGTTTCCAGGTTTTGAATGAGCACCGTGGGGGCATGCATATCCACCTCCCGGATCGGGGCGTCTCCCTCTCGCGAGACAAAGCCCTGTCGGGACAGCGCGTCCTCCAAAGAGGGGGGCATGCGGCCGTCGTGGGGGCGGAAAACAGCGTAGACGCACTCCTCCTCCAGCGCCCGGGCAAGCAGCTCACTGAGAAGAAGCTGACCGTAATCCTTGTGCCGTTCAGAGGTATCGGCGCTCAGGGTGGTGATAAAAAGCACGTTGCCGGCGGAACGAAGACGAATCCGGTTGGCCAGCTCGTGGTCCTCCAGTGCGGCGAACAGCTGAGAGGTCGTCAGCAGGCGGTAGCTGACAAAGCCCAGATGCTTCTGGTGTCCGGTGCGGCGCAGCAGCAGGATGCGATCCTGCCGGCGGATGATCGCGGCGCAAACCGCTTCTCCGTCCGGCTGCCCGGCAGTCAGGCTGATCAGAAGGGCTGGGGAAGGGGTATCAATCCACTGAAATTCCAGATCCCCGGCATAGAGGAGGGGTTTGTCTGGCGTGTCTCGAAGATAGAGGCCGTTTTGATAGATAAAGTCCTGAATGACCGGGTCAGTAAAGGTAGAGATGTCCCGGTTGAGATCCACATTTTCCCGGATGCGGGTTGAGCTGATGTCCTCCAGATGGGGAGGCAGCTGCAGCTGGATGACCTTGCCGGTGATGGGCAGGCTGCGGGGCAGCTCGGCTTCCCCTGCCCGGCGGAAGATAATATGGTTCATCTGATGGATGGAATAAGGGGCCGGCTGGGCCCGGTAGGAGGAGGCGTTGAGCACCACGTCGCTCCCCACTACTACATAAACCTGCTGCTTTGGGAACAGCTCCGTCAGCCGCCGCAGGTCGGCGGGATTGGCAATGTTGACCGGAATGTCGTCCGGGAACAGGTGAACATGAAAATCCCCGGCCACTGACAAATTGACGATCTGCCGGCGGATCAGATGGGGCTGGGCCTTTTTAGACCAGGAGAACTCGTCTACCGCCAGATAGACTTCAAACCCCATATCCCGAATGGCGTGGACAATGCCTTTATGAGACAGAGTAAAAGGATCGAAGGTACCGGGGAAAAAAGCAATATTCCGGGGCGTGTCAAAGGAGAAAGGACCATGGTCCAGCCGCCGCACAGCAATAAAGCGGTTGATATGGGCGAGGGCGGCAGCCCGGTAGAAGAAGGTCAGGCTGTTGTGGCCCGGTACCTCCTGCATCAGGAAGAGCAGTTTGCGGTAACACAGGGAAAACAGCCGCCCTTTTTCTTCCATGTTCAGCACGGAAGATTCGAACAGCAGCTTGCCAATGACCAGCAAGGCTTCCTGATGCACTTCTTCCCGGTAATGAGCCAGCCCCTGAAGCAGCAGGCCAAGCAGCTCTTGGCGCCGGGCTTCATAGGCGGACTCCGACTCGGAAAATCGTTCCCGATAGGCGGGATAGTGCTGAAGGAGCACCCCGATGGTGTTCAGCGCACCGGAAACGGCGGAGTTGCTGGGGGAACCCAGCAGCCCCTTCAGCCACAGCACCTGCTCATCCAGTTCTTCCGGGTAGAGGTATAGGGCGGTCTTGCCCAAATATTCAGGGATGTATTTGGAAATTTCGTACTGGCCCATTTCCAGACCCTTGCCCAGTTCTACAACTACCTCGTTGCGTTGATCCCGGCGCAGGATTGGCAGAGTACGCACCAGGGCGGAGCCGGCAGTGTGCCGGACCACCACCCGTTCAGATACCTTTACCAGATTGGAGAAGTGGGTGGCAATATGAAGCGTATGCGTTTTCAGACCGTGTTCCACCTGGTCCCGCAAAAGCTCTACGCCGGCCACCTTGACTACCCAGGGAGTGGCGATTTTCAGATTATCCAAAAAGACCTCGCTGGTGATGTCCATGTGGTACAGGGTGTGCTCGAGGGCGGTGACATCCTCTCCGGCCCGGCGCAGAATCTTGTACTGAAGGAAGATGGTGGTCAGCTGATTCGATTCCAAATTCCGGGCGACCTGAACAATGTGGGCCATCTGTGGGTGGCTGCGGGAAAGGGAACGTTCGGCTTCCCGCAGAAACTCCAGAGCGGCGATGATCAGCCGCAATTCTCCGGAAGCGGCAAAATAGGCGGCAAAATCAATCAGTTTGCTCCGCGTTTCCTCCCCATAATATTGGGGGGGCAGATACCGGATGGCGTCCAGCAGAGTGAAGGCGGTATCGGGGACGATTCCCTCCGGCTTGTCATAGTAGTTCAGCAGGGCGCCTAAAAAGCGAGGCACATCTCCGGGCCGGGCGTAATCGAGCATGGCTCCGACCACCAGCTTTAAAGCGTAGCTGATGTGAGAACGCTCTTGGGGAGTGGTCTTATGGTCCGGAAAAATGATTCGATCCAGATATTGCGCCCACAGGGTGAAGGGGACTTCTTCCGCCGGGTCATTCTGAGCGTCGGCGGGAATCTCTTTGCGGTAAACCAGATAAAAGCGGGCGATCAGCTGGCCGATCAGGCTGCCGGCCTGGCGTCGGATATCGCCCTCGCGGTGAACCAGCAGTTCATACAGAAAAGACAGTGCCTGCGTTTTCTGCCGAACGGACAGATAGGTAAAATATTCCTCAAAAACGTTGAGGTAGGCCCGCAGCTGCTGCCAGCTTTTGGCGGAACGCGCTTCCTCGATGATATTGCCGAACTTTTGCTCGTTGGACAGCATATGCATCAGCCGCACGTTGTGATCCACCGACAAAAGGATCAGGCTGTTCAGCGTCTCCTCCGGGCTCATCAGGGCGGGGTCCTTGTGAGGAGTGGAAGGCTGCGGATGTCCTGTCAGATCGATATCCACTCCAAGGCTGCGCATATAGTCCTCGAAGTCGTGGAGCTTTCCATAGACGAATTCATACCGTCTGCGCTTATTCCGGTCCACATTGTCCAGCTTGGATAATATCACCTGATACGACTCATTCAGCGAGTAAAGAACAATAGCCTCTTTGCCGTCCGCGTCCCGGATTTGCTTGGAGCGAAAATCCGCGTAGATCAAAAGCAGGGATTCCACCGACAGGGACTCCAGCTCCAGATCCCAGGTGGAGTGGTTGGAGGCGATGTGACTGATCCCGTCCATCTTTCGGGCAAGGAGCCATTGGTCGGTATAGTAGTAGTGCAGATAGGGAACCCGCTCGCCGGGGCGGCAGCCGAATTTTCCAAAATCGTGGGTTGCGGCGGCTCCGGAAATCAGGGACAAGTCCACTTCCACCCCCGCTTCCTTCAGTCCGCGGGCGGCGATCATAGCGACGTAGTGGACGCCGGCGATATGGCTTAGGGTTTTATAGGGAGTGACCTCCATCCCAAGGCGCATCAGCTCGTAGAGATATTCCTCCCGCCAGGCATTCATCAGGCGGCGGTATTCTTTGGCATTGCCGCAGCGGCTGTATTCCTCTTCCGACAGGAACTGAAAATCCAGCATTGGGTCGAAAGGGAGGGCGGTACGCTCATAATCCAGAAGAATTTGAAGAATGGTCAGGTAGATACGGGCCCCCTGGGCATATCGGCCGGCTTTTGGCGCAAACCCGTTTTCCGGGAACATCAGACTGCAGATATATTGATAAGAAAAACGGAGCCAGCCTTCCTCTGGTGCGTTGGGGCACAGCTGACTGAGCACCGGGGTGCACAAATCCAGCACCTGGGTGCAGCGGAGCCGTTCCCGAATGGGAAACAGAGCGGTCAGTCCCTCGATCCAGTCAGGATTTTTGAATTGATCCAGGGTGGTTTTTCGGTTAGGAAGCACAGCCAGTCGGAGAGAGGCCAAAGCCTCGGTGATCTCGCGGTTTACCTGACGAATCGGTTTGTCATACATGGAGTGACCCACCTTTCTCTTGCCGTAAGAGAGAATAAAAACATGCGGATGAACTGAAAATACGCGTCCATTGGGGCGCGGCTGCATTTTTTTCATTGTAGCATAGTTCTTGCGGATTGAAAAGGGAGTAAGGATCAATGAAAATAGAGAGCGATCCTGCATTGGAGCGGGCTCGGATACGATTCTGACTGACGCTCCCAAAGAACCGCTTTGTCAGCATTCAGCTGCGCGCCCAACGGAAAGATACTTTACAGAGCCGTTTCCAATTTCTGATTTTAGCGGTAGTTTTTAAATGCCTGTTTGGACTTTGGATTTTCTTGACACAACGTCTTGACAATGTCAGCACAAAATTCCAAAAGAATCTCTCTTAACTTCATCTTGATTCTCCTAATATTTCTGTTAATGAGGAAAGCTTCAAATCAAGTTTTACTGTTCATAGCAACCAATCCATAAAATCGGCTATCTCTTCGTACTGTGCTTTGGGGCTTTCTTATAATGGAAAGCCATTCGCTTATTATTGCAAAGAAGTTGGCAGAAATGAAAAAACATTTCATTGTTTTGCCTCATTAAAAAAGCAAGTCGGACATTTTGTCCGACTTGCTTTTTTAATGAATCATAATCATTTACTGCTGCACCGTAGATAGATTCGAATTTTATACCGCTCAATCCGCCAACGTCAGCCATGGAAGAATGCGCTTCCATGGCTGTTTTTTTATTATCAAAGACGGGTCAGAAAAGCCGCGAGTTATACAGTGCTCTGACATATTGGGCAGACAGGTACAGTTATGACATGAATGTCGGATACTCCCGCTTTCGCTTTTTACTGTCAAGGCGTGGCATAGTGTTCCACTATGTAATTTTTTACCCTCAGAGCAGCAGGCGAAAGGGGACGGTTCTTTGCCCAAGAAAGATATACCGTTCTCACAAAGGCCTGATGATCGTCCATGATAGGGATGACCGACACCTTTTCGTTTTTCATCGCCGGAACCTGTGGAAGCACCGAAATTCCAAATCGCAGCGCCACATATTGAAGTGCCGCATTGCATTCCCGCACTTCGAATACCACGTTTGGAATGATTTCGTGCTGTGCGAAAATCTGATCCATCTGGGCGCGCAGGCTGCTGGATTTTTCGAGCATAACGATGGGCTCCTGAGAAAATTCTTCAAAGGTGACAAAGCTGCGCTCCGCCAGCGGGTGATTGTTGGGTACCGTTAAATAGAGCGGCTGCTTCATGATGGCGATTGACTCGACATTCTCATCCCGGTGCATACAAAAGGCCAAATCCAGCTTTCCATTTTTCAGCTGTGAAAAAATATCAAAGGAAGTAGCCTCGAGGAACTGGAACCGTACCCCGCGATTTTCCTCCTGGCTGTATATTCCCGCCATGATGGAGGGAATCAAAGAGGTCGAGATAGAGTGAAAGTACCCCAGGTTGACCACCTGCAATGCAGAACCCGCCATCTGCTGAAGAACACTGACACTCTCGTCCAACAATGCCAAAATCTTTTCCACATAAGTAAGGAATTGTTCTCCATACGCTGTTAACCGAATTTTCCGGTTTTCTTTGTCAAAGAGCTTCACGCCAAGCTCCTTCTCCAGTTCATTGATCGAGTAGCTCAGGCTGGGCTGAGCGATATGCAGCTCTTTGGCCGCTTTGGTATAGTGAAGTATTTGTGCCAACGCTTTGAAATACTGTAATTGTAACAGTGTCATTTTATAACACTTCCCTTCCGCCACGCTGCAAGACATAGCTCTCAGGCGCTTCGGCTTGCGCTGTAAGGTTATTATAACATGATGAATTCCGGATGCTTTTGCTCCACCAAAAGGATTTCGGCAGATGAGACTTATCATGTTTCAATGTTCTCTCAGGCGCCCGAAGCTTTTGCTTCGGCTTGCGCCGTGAGGTTATTATAACATGGAATGATTCTCAGAGGCCAATCAATAATGTTTTATGTTGTACTTGTTTTGTAATTATCAGACGAATTTGGCAGTTTTAATAGACAGTTTCTATAATTAAGAAAGAAACCTGGTATTGGACAGAAGCCCCAAAGCGACCTACAATAAAATCATAAAACAGCTTTACCCCCCAAAAAAAATAACTGTTTAGTGAGGAGATTGTAATTATGGCGAAAGAAGTTTCTGCAGAGCAAATTCAGATGCTGGATGAAATGGTGGCGCGTGCCCGGGCGGCCGCAGACATCATTGCAACTTATGATCAGGAGCGGGTGGATCGTCTATGTCAGGCTGTGGCCGCCGCTGTGTGCGATATGAAGGTTTGGGCCCCCATCTGCGATGAAGCAGTAGATGAAACCGGCCTGGGCGACAAAGTAACCAAGCGCAATAAGCGCAACAAAATCAAGCTGATTCTTCGTGATTGCCTGCGCAATAAAAGTGTCGGCATCATTGAAGAAATTCCTGAAAAGGGACTGGTCAAGTATGCCAAACCAGTGGGCGTCATCGCCACTCTGGTGCCTACCACCAATCCTTGTTTGACTCCTGCCGGTCAGATTGTTTATGCAATCAAGGCCAGAGACGTATTGATCTGCTCCCCTCATCCCCGCGCGAAAAATGTTACCAATAAATGCATCAATATCATCCGGGAAGCTTTGGTCCGTGAGGGCGCTCCCGCAGATATTATTCAGGGCATTCAGGAGCCCAGTATCTCTCTGACTCAGGAACTGATGAAGCGTTGCGACCTTGTTATCGCCACCGGCGGCCGGCCCATGGTGAAATCCGCTTATTCCTCCGGTGTTCCCGCATTTGGTTCCGGCGCCGGCAACGCCACCGTTATTATCGATGATACCGCCAATACGCCGGAGCGGCAAAGAGAAGCCGCGATGAACACCCGAATCTCCAAAACGTCCGACTTTGGCTCCGGCTGCTCCTGCGACGGCAACCTGCTGATTCATGAGTCCGTCTATGACGGCTTTGTGCAGGCACTTGTGGCGGAGGGCGCCTATCTGGCCAATGAGGAAGAGGCCGAAAAGCTGAAGAATGTGATGTGGGACGAAATCGGTCATCGCCTGCCGAATACCGTTGCGATCAGCCCGCAGAAGCTGGCGGAGATCGCTGGCTTTGAAATTCCCGCAGACCGCAAATTGATTGCTGTCACCGGCGGCGGGAAAGAAGGCGTTGGTAAGGAGCATTTCTTCTCCAGCGAGAAGCTGACCACTCTGCTGACGCTGTTCAAGTATGAGGGTGAGTTCGAAAATGCTCTGGACATGATGCGCGCTGTTTTTGAGGTTGGGGGCAAGGGCCACTCATGCGGCATTTATTCCTGGAACGATGAGCACATTCACCGTCTGGGCATGGCTGCGCCTGTTTCCCGCATTATGGTCCGCCAGCCGAACAACCGCGGAAATTCCGGTTCTTCTACCAATGGAATGCCCCCTACGTCCTCCATGGGCTGCGGTACCTGGGGAGGCAACATCGTTTCAGAGAACATTACTCTCAAACACTACATGAACACAACCTGGGTGGCTCGCCCGCTGCCTGAGGATATGCCCTCCAATCAGGAACTGTTCGGCGATTACTTCAAAGAAGGCATGGATGAGGAATAAATATTTTTAGTTACCGGTTTTTGCATTCTAATCGAATGATATTGCTATTTACCTGATCGAAACCGTCGTAAAACACGGTGAGATCATTTTGAAACGGTAAACTCTCTCCTTTTACTGAAAAATTCGGCGGAGCGGCATTCTGCCTGCCGCTTTCGCCGGGCTTTTCGCCCTTTATTACCATTGCCCTAATCAATTGCTTTGACAATGCTTTGGGTGCACAATGCCGCCACAGAAGGATATGAAGTCCTTCCTGGTGGCATTTTTGTCAATTCAGATCAAACAAAAATTCTTTCTTTTTATTACAAGACTGTATTACGAAGTGGAACAGAATCCACTGGAGAGGAACAGAAAATGAACGAATGGAAGGGAAGCCGGTTTTATGTTGCGTCAGAGGAGCTGATGCAGGCGGTAAACATTGCTGTGGCGCTGGAAAAGCCTTTGCTGATCAAAGGGGAGCCGGGTACCGGCAAGACAAAACTGGCCGAGGCAGTCTCCGACGCTTTGCGTAAGAAGCTGATCCTCTGGAACATCAAATCCACTACCAAAGCTCAGGAGGGGCTGTATGTTTATGATGTCGTCCAGCGCCTTTACGACAGCCAGTTTGGCAGCGAAGGCGTTGACAACATCGAAAAATATGTAAAACTGGGCAAACTGGGTGAGGCTTTTACTGCGAAAAGGCAGGTGGTTCTTCTGATCGACGAAATCGATAAGGCGGATTTGGAATTTCCGAATGATCTGTTATGGGAGCTGGACCGAATGGAATTCCATATTCCCGAAACAGGCCGAACCGTTACGGCAAAGCACCGCCCGGTGGTCATCATCACGTCCAATGCGGAAAAGGAGCTGCCGGACGCTTTCCTGCGCCGCTGTGTGTTTCACTATATCGAATTCCCGGATAAAGAACTGCTGGCCGAAATTATCCGAGTCCATTTCCCGGATTTAAATGATAAACTGCTGTCTCAGGTGTTGGAGGCGTTTTACCGCATCCGGTCTCTTCCTCAGATCAAAAAGAAACCTTCTACCAGCGAAGTGATCGACTGGATTCAGGCTCTGATCCACGGCGGTGTGAATCCTGAGAGGGTCGTGGAAGAAGTGCCCTATCTTGGGGTGCTGCTGAAGAAAAACGAGGATATAGACGCTCTGCGCCTGAATTGGCGGTGAGCCTGTGTTTGAAGAATTTTTGTTTCTTTTGCGGCGCAGCGGCCTGAATGTGTCCCTGACCGAATGGATGTCTTTGATAGAGGCCCTGAACAAAGGCCTGCATGGCTCCAGCTTTACCGGCTTCTACCACCTGTGCCGGGCGCTTCTGGTAAAGAGCGAAGCGGAATTCGACCTTTTTGACCGGATTTTTCTTGCGTATTTTCAGAAGATTCCTTTGGAACAGGAGGTCTCTCAGGAGCTGTTGGATTGGTTGGGCTGCAAGGATATCCCCATGGGTCTGTATGATGAGCAGCAGGCGGAATGGAATGAATCTTTGTCTGATGCAGAGCTGGAAACGATGCTTCGGGAGCGAAGGGGTGAGCAGAGGGAACAGCACAACCGCGGAAGCTACTGGATTGGCACGCACGGAATGTCTGTTTTCGGGAACACGGGTCTGTCGCCCAGGGGAATCCGGGTGGGAGGGGACAAAGGATACCGCAGGGCGATCCGGGTGGCGGGCGAGCGTCGTTTCCGCGATTTCCGGGAAGACAGCACGTTGGATCTCCGCCAGTTTCAGCTGGCCTTAAAACGTCTGCGGCAATACTCCGGCACAGCAAACCTTCCCGCTACCGAGTTTGATGTGGATGACACAATTCAACATACTGCGAAAAATGCGGGACGGCTTACTGTAAAATATCGAAGACCGCGGCAGAATACAATAAAGGTTTTACTGCTGATCGATTCCGGCGGCTCCATGGACTACTACACTCAGTTGATTTCTGCATTGTTTCAGGCCGTAAGCAAAACACATTTTCATGATTTGAAAACTTACTATTTCCATAACTGCATTTATACAAAGCTGTATACCGACCCTACGATCGACCCAAGAAAATCAGTTCCCACGGAATGGCTGCTGTCGAATCTTTCCGGCGACTATAAAACGATTTTTGTGGGGGATGCGCAAATGGCTCCTTATGAACTAAAGGGCAAATATCATGGCAGCCAGGAAGGAAAGCCATCCAGCGGGCTGGACTGGCTTTATTTGTTTCGGGATCGGTACCGGTACGCTGTTTGGTTCAATCCCGGTGAGCGGCCGGATTGGGGAGAATACTGGAGCCAAAGCTACGATATGATCGCGAAACTTTTCCCCATGTTTCCGCTCACCCTTGACGGCTTGGAAGAGGGGATGAAAAAGCTTTTGGCACATTAAAAAAGGCCGCACTTTAAAGTGCCGGCCTTTTCGATTCCTCGCAGAACGGGACCGTGAGTTTTTATTTATCGTTTCATCAATCTCATAATCCGCGTTTTTGCTTCTTTAAAGGACCTTGTGGATATCCTGCAGAATCTGATAGAGTGTTTCCGACTCAATCTGCCCGGGTGCGGATGCTTTTTTCACCGTTCCGAAGGTCAGCGCGGACCCGAATATCTCACCCGTAATACGGCTGACTACCCCCAGTTTTGCCATGGACATTGTAACAAGCGGTTTCTCTGCGTATTTCTGGCGCATGATGGATGTGGCTTCCAATAATCTGATAACATCCGTTTCATTTTGAGGCATAACTGCGATCTTACAGATATCGGCTCCCAGTTCCTGTATCCTTCTCAGCCGATCGACCATTTCTTCCTGCGAAGGCGTTCTGTCAAACTGATGGTTAGACCCAACTACTTTCACACCGGCTGCGTGAGCGCTTTCTATCATTTTTGTTGCAATTGTTTCCTTATCCAATACCTCTACGTCGATCAAGTCCACCCGGCCTGTCGCCGCGGCTGCCTGATTGATTTCCAGATAAGCTTCCGAACTCAGGTCAATTTTGCCGCCTTCTCTTGCGGTGCGCAGAGTAAACAGCAGGGGAATTTGATTCAGAACAGAAGACAGCTGCTCGAGAACATCCTTCATTTTTTCTATGTCCAGTGCACTTTCAAACCAGTCTACGCGCCACTCAACAATATCTACCCGGCTGTTCACGATATCCAATGCATCCGCGAGGATTTCCTCTTTTGTATTGGCCACAATGGGAACACAAATTTTAGGGATTCCATCCCCGATCGTCACATTCTTTACAGTAACTGTACTCATCAATTCCACCTCTTCCTGCCCCGCGAAGCTGCTCAGCAAAAGCACATGATTATGGGAACAGAGCTTTCTTCAATACTTCAGGCGATTTATCGCTTTAAATCGATACATCATATTTTACTTTCATTTTGTTCATTTGTCAATGCCGTCCTGAAGTTTATTCATGATATGAGTACTTTGGCGAAAGCGCTCCGCCAAAAAGGGGAACACAACAGCCGGCTATGCGGGGAGGGGTGGCTTAAATGATGCTGATGATCAAGTGAAGGGGAACAAAAAAACAAGAATGGCGTAGCAACAGCTACGCCATTCTTGTTAAAACTGCGGGGAATAAACAGCTTTTGTGGGCTTAATCGGACTGAGATTGAATCAGATCGCGGGAACGCCCAGCGCGCAGGACATAACTGTCCGTATCATGCCCGAGCAGCTGCTGCAGCCTGCGGGAAAGAGACATCACCTTCACAAGATCGATCCCTGTAGCAATACCGGATTCATCACACATATGGATGACGTCTTCCGTAGAAATATTCCCTGCGGCGCCCGGAACGAAGGGGCAGCCGCCCAGCCCCCCAAAGGAGCTGTCGAACTGGATCATACCGGCTTCCATAGAGGCCAGAATGTTGGCCATGGCAAGCCCGCGGGTATTGTGAAAATGGAGCCACCAGCTCACCTGGGGATATGCTTCCCGCACATGAGCGCACATGTCGTAAACCTGATTCGGAATCGCCATACCAGAGGTGTCCGACAAAGAAATTTCCGTAATTCCTACCTCAAGATAAGCCTTGATAATCGCATCTACGTCCGATAAAGGAACGCGTCCCTCCCACGGGGAGGCAAAGGGCATGGAAATGGAGCCGGAAATTGCGATCCCGTTTTCCTTTGCCGCCTCTACGCAAGAGGCAAAGCCCGCCACACTTTCTTCCGGCAGCATATTCAGGTTTTTCAGATTGTGCTGTCGGCTTGCGGATACATTCAGTTTTACTTTCTTACAGCCGCATGCAGCCGCACGCTGCACGCCCCTGAGATTGGGGATTAACGCCCGCAGCTCCACACCGGGCACATCACCGATTCTCCTGTACAGCTCGTCTGTATCTGCCATTTGCGGCACCGCTTTCGGGTGCATAAAGGAACCGAGCTCAATCACGGTGAAACCGGCGTCAATGAAGCCGCGCAGCAGTTCCAGCTTATCTTCAGTAGAAAGAAGCGTCTTTTCGTTTTGCAGACCGTCCCGTAATCCAACCTCACACAGGGTAATCGAGGAAGGTAAATTCATCATGGACAACTGCCCCCTTTTGTTGTATTTTACATCGCTTTTGTAACAGTCTTAAAAACCCCAAGGGAATGATTTTTCCTTTGCCGGTTTGGCGGATGCTACGTGGAACGGTGTCTTTTCCTATATCTTAAACGAAGACGGACGCAAGAATCCAATACATGTTTTATATCGAATGATAGAAGCGATTAATCGTTTGAAAGCACAATTGGAATGAAAAGGCTTGTACCAGCTCGAAGTGAAACGAAATAGGGAGAAGCAGCAGGTTTTTATCTTGCGTTTTTAGTTGATTGTCACAATTACATCAATTGTAATCAGGTGAAATTGATATAAACAAAATAAATCAAGTGGGTTGAACTATGAAAAATACTAATCGTTAGATAGAAATTGAACATTAGACTTTCTAAGGGATTTAAATATAAAATTTATTACGGATTCAAGAAAAATTAGATATATTACCAACCGTTGATGAAGGAGGTTCATAGTAATGGCTACGCAATTCTCACTGGCCTATCTTACGATTCCTGGCATTGATCCTGTAGAGCAGATCAAGATTGCGAGGGATGCCGGATATGACTATGTCAGTCTGCGAACGATTCCCATGGGGCTTTGTGACGAGCCGCAGGTCTGCCTGGAAAATAATCCGCAATTATTTCACACGATCCGCCAGACGCTGCAGGACTGCCAGATGAAGCTTCTGGATATCGAGCTGGTTCGGATCCGTGAGGATCTGCGGTCCGATTATCGAGGGGCGTTTGAAAAGGGAGCCGAGCTTGGGGCAACTCAGGTGCTTTCCAGTGTCTGGACAAAGGATCGTTCTTTCGCGGTGGATCGCTATGGCACGATTTGTGAACAGGCGGCGCAATACGGGCTGACTGTCAACCTGGAATTCGCGATTCTGTCCGATTTGACCACTTTGCAGGACGCAATCGCGGTACAGGATCAGGTGAAGGCTCCCAATCTGAAAATCCTGATGGATATGATTTATGTTCACTGGTCAAAGGTTACGCCGCAAGAAATACAAGCATTGGACCCGGAACGATTTGGGCTGATTCATCTGTGCGACAGCCCCAAAAATCTGGATGTTTCGCAAATTGTTCAGGTAGTGCGGGAGGGCCGGGCCTACTGCGGAGAGGGGGATGCAGATTTGAAGGGCCTGCTCAAAGTGCTTCCGCCGAATCCGTGCTCGATCGAGCTTCCGAATACCAAGCGTATTTCGGAGCTGGGGCCGGTGGGGCATGCCGCACGCTGCCTGGAAACAGCGAAAGCGTTGTTTGCAGATGTAAGGGTGTAGCAGGCCGCAGTACTTATTCCATTTTTACGACAGAAATGAGGTTACAGGATGATGATTGATATCAACACAAAGATGGTTACTCTGATCGGTACGCCGCTCAAACAGTCCTTTGCCGCACAGATGCAGAATACCGGGTACCAGGCCGCCGGATTAAACATGGTTTATTTCTATACGGAAGCGGATAAGGACCATTTGGGAGACATCGTCAACGGACTGCGGTATATGAATTTTGCGGGTTTTGCAGTCACGAAGCCCAACAAGGTTCGGGTGCTGCGCTATCTGGATGAGCTGGACCCGCTGTGCCAGAAGATGGGAGCCAGCAACACCGTGGTAAAAACCCCTGATGGTAAGCTTGTCGGCTATAACACCGACGGAATCGGCTTTTATACCTCTCTGACACAGGAGGGCGGGATCAAGGTGGATCAATGCGTGTTTTTCTGCTTCGGCGGCGGCGGCGCGGGGCGAGCGATGTGCTCTGTTTTGGCCTATCACGGCGCCAGAAAGATTTATATTACAGATGTCTTTGAACCCTGTGCGAAAGCTCTGGTTGCGGACATCAATGCAAACTTTGCCCCGGTGGCAGAATTTGTTCACCACGGGGATTTCTCAAAGCTGTCCGCCTGCGACGTTGTCATGAATGCCAGCGGGGTGGGAATGGGGGACAGCATTGGCCGCAGTCCTCTGCCAAAGGAATACATACAGCCCAGCCAGTTCTACTTTGACGCATGCTACAATCCCGAAAAAACTCAGTTTTTGCTGGACGCGGAGGAAAAAGGCTGCCGTGTTCTGAACGGATTAGGAATGTCTCTGTATCAGGGTGTGGCGCAGATCGAGCTCTGGAGCGGGCAAAAAGCTCCGGTAGAAGCCATGCGCCGGGAGCTGATGCAGATTGTAGAAGAGCAGAAGGCAGTTTCCGATTTCCATGAATCCTGCAGCGCGGTCCGTGTCTGCAGCAGGTAGGGCTTTTGCACCGGTACTTGCCTCTTCTTTCCGTGCAGAAAACGCCAATGCCCTTTGGTTACCGGAAATCCAGCTTGCGGGGTCCCGGCAAAGATGGTCTCAATAGTTCTCAAACTCTTTGCCATAGCGGTAGAAGCTTTGATTGTTGTTGCGCCAGTAAAACTGGTATGCGTTCGCCATGGAAACTCATCTTTTTCAGGGGGGTATCTTGTTTTGCGGTAGAACGATTACACTAGCGGGGCTGGCGGGTTTTCAACTTTCATTTGCCTAAATTACAGTACGATTAATATGAAAAGGAGTGTTTTCAATGACAGATTCAGCAACGAAATCTGTTGCAATGACAATGCCCGAACCCGATCCCAAATTGAAAGCCGGCAAATTTAAAGATCTTTTACGTTACCTCGGGCCGGGAATTATTGTGGCATCCGCATCGATCGGCAACGGAGAGATTTTCTTTGCCAGCCGTGAAGGTTCGCTGTTCGGCTTTTCTCTTCTCTGGACATTTTTGCTGTGCGCAATTATGAAAGGAAGCGTGGTCTACGCTGGTTCCAAGTTCGCAACGTTAACCGGCGAGCATCCTGCTACCCGTTGGGGACAGATCATTCCGGGCTCTAAAAACTGGGTGGCAATCTTCCTGGGCATCGTGGCGGCCATTGCCATTCCGTCGTCCATCTGCGGTTTCATTAAGGTACTGGGCCAGTGGACCTGCTGGACCTTTGGAATCGACACGGCCTACACCGTGCTATGTGGAACGATCTGGGCCATAGTTGGATTTTTGTTTGTCTTTTTCTCCTACGAAAAGATGGAGAAAGTATCTACCGGCATCGTCCTCATTCTGGTCATTTTTGCATTGCTCGCAATTTTTGTATCAAATCCGGACTGGCTGGCCCTGCTGAGCGGCTTTATTCCCACAATTCCGGCTCAGTACCCTGAATGGGTACAGACGAAAAATCCCGAAGTGCTTTCCGGGCCGATTCTGCTTGAAATCGTCAGTGCTGTTGGTATCCTTGGAGGAGGATGCCAGGATTACCTCGGATACATGGGCACGATGAGCGAAAAGAATTGGGGCATGTACGGAAATGAACATATTGCCGACATTCAGGCGTCTTTGAAGCGCTTGTCCAGCAAAGAGGAAATTCCGCTGCCAAAGGACGAGAATACAGTTTCGAATGCCAAGGGGTGGCTGAAAGCCGTTAAAATCGATAATGTTGCATCCTTCACCGCGGTCTGGCTGGTCGGATCGATCTTCATGATTCTTGGCAACGTCATTCTCGGGACAAACGGATTGCAGGTCGTTCCTTCCAACGACCAGATCATTCAGAATCAGGCCCACTTCTTCTCGGTGATCTCTCCCGGTCTGGTACTGCTGTATAAGATTGCTATTTTCTGCGCTTTCTTCGGTGGAATCGTAGCGCTCAGCACACAGGTTTATCCCGCAACATTCCGTGCATGCTTTTCTCCGGCATTCCCTGCCATTCAAAAGCCGGAAAATAAATTTAAGACTCGTTTATGGGTTGCGGTTTTTTGCATTTTCGGCGGTATCCTGCTGGCGTGGACCAATATTACGTATACCTTCGTTCTCCAGGTCGCAACTGTCATCGGCAGCGTTTTTGGAATCGGTCTCGTAGGGCTTTTACTGCTTTGGACCGAGAAGAAAAGCCTGCCGAAGGAATATCGTTTAAAGCCCGCTTGGTTTACTCTCACGCTTGTGAGCAGCATTATCATGGTTTTACTGGGCGTTATCGCATTTTTACAGCTGTTTAAGATCATCTGACGCACATTCAGGTTCAGGGGAATGTTGTCGGCATCAATATGACAGACAACGTGCAGCCGGGCTGTGCTCCTTCTGCCAGCACCAGCCCGGCCTTTGTTTTTTTTGTACGCTCCGAATCTCAATCGATTCGCACTTAGTATATAGGAATCCGGCTCCGAACGCTTTGGGGAGGAGCGATATTCAGTTCCGGGTTCCGATCTCTATCCTAAAGAATATGGACAGTTTCGACGCCGTGCCCGATAATAGAAAAGAAAACAACGCTGCGGTTCACTCAAAAAACCGGAAGGAGGTGCGTTATGAACCTGAGGCAGTTGTATTATTTTAGAACCATAGCAGAATTAGAGCACTATACTCGGGCGGCGGAAAAGCTTTACGTCAGTCAATCCAATTTAAGCCATGCGATTCAGGAACTGGAGGGAGAGCTGAACGTAAAGCTCTTTTTACGAAAAGGGCGCAGCATCAAGCTGACAAAATATGGTGAGCTGTTTCTGCCTTATGTGCAGAAGACGATTGAAACGCTGGAAAGCGGTATTTCTACTCTCAAAGATTATATCAATCCCAATTCCGGCACGGTCACGATTGCCAGCTTTCCCTCTTTGGCTCAGTTTGTGCCTGATATTATCGTACGTTACGTGTCCGAAACCAACCGGATGAATGTACATTTTCAGCTCGGGCAAGAGAGTTTTTACAACCTGCAGGAAAAGCTTTTAACCGGAAAGGTAGACTTACTTTTGTCTACCAAGATTGAAAATCCACAGGTGGAATGCTTTCATTTGGGAACGCACCAGTTAGTCCTGCTGGTTCCGCAGGGACACCGGTTGGCCCGGCAAAAGAGCGTGGATTTGAAAGAGCTGGATCATGAAAATTTCATCGACTTTGATGAAATGTCACAGCTGCACCATCAAAATAAAGAAATTTTTCAGGAGCTCGGCATCAGTCCCAATATTGTGATGGAAACACCTCAGGACGTGATTGTATATGGTCTGGTGGCGGCGCAGCGGGGGGTGGCGATCATCCCTTATCCATTGGGCGGAGCGCCGTACAACACGAAGATTCTTCCTATTTCAAACAAAATGTTTCAGCGGGATATCTACCTGATGTGGAATAAGAATCGGTACATCCCGCCTGCCGCGGAATACTTTCGTGATTTTCTGATCCGCAGCGGAAAGATGTTTGACCAGTTTCTGGCGCACAACGGCCCAAGCATTATTTGATCGTGGTCTCTATGTGCAGCTGCGCTGCTGCGAAAGCCGATGTTATCAGTTAGAGAAAAGAGTAAAGGGAGACGTTACAGCAATGACTTATGTTTTTTTGGCAAATGGGTTTGAAGAAATGGAAGCGTTGACAACAGTGGATTTGCTTCGGCGCGCTAATGTGCCGGTTCAGACCGTGGGAGTCGGCGGCAGACAGATTATGGGTTCACATCAGATCCCAGTCATTGCAGATATTGAGGAGCATGAGGTTACCCTGGAAGATCTGGAAATGGCGGTTCTGCCGGGCGGCCTTCCGGGCGCGCTGAATCTGGAACAGTCCGAAACCGTAAAAAACACGGTGAAGGGCTGCTTTGAAAGCGGCAGATATGTGGCGGCTATCTGCGCCGCCCCGTCCATTCTTGGACATATGGGGCTGCTTCAGGGAAAGCGCGCCACAGTCAGCGACGGTTTTCAAAGCGAAATCATCGGAGCGGAATATACCGGTGATCTCGTCACTGTGGATGGCCGCATTATCACTGGAAAGGGGCCGATGGCTTCCGTCGATTTTGCGCTGCAGCTGGTAGATTTGCTGGCGGAAAGAGAAACTGCGCAAAAAGTGAGAAGCGCTGTGCAGTGCCGGTGAAAATGCAAAAAGCTGGAAGCCGCTGGCTGTAATAAGGGCCATCTGCTTCAAGCAAAAACACTGTACTATTTAAGGAGGTACCTCTATGAGTAAAAAGCTGGTTTCAGACCTGATCGTCAATTATTTGGAACGCAGGGATGTGGAATATGTTTTCGGCTTATGCGGACATACAGTCATTGGAATGCTGGATGCGTTATCCCGCAGCAAAAAGGTTCAGTATATTTCCAACCGGCATGAGGCGATTGCGTCCACGGCAGCAGACGGCTATGCTCGTATCACCCATAAAGCGTCTGTCGTCATGTGCCATCTGGGCCCCGGCCTGACCAATGTGCTGACCGGCGTTGCAAATGCGGCGTTTGACTCGATCCCCATGGTACTCATTGCCGGTGATGTGCCCAGCTACTATTTTGGAAAGCACCCTCATCAGGAGGTCAACATGCATGGCGACGCCACTCAGTACCGGATCTTGGAACCGGTGGTAAAACGGGCATGGCGGATCGATGATGCAGAGGCTCTGCCTGAAATACTGGACAAAGCCTTCCGGCTGGCGGAATCCGGCCGTCCCGGCCCCGTTCTGATCGATATCCCGATGGATATGTTCTCCCGAGAGATGGACGAGGAGCTCTGGGCACGAACCTATAAGGACAGCCATTTGACCATGCGCCCGGCACTGGACCCCAAGGCTGGCAGAGCCATTGCAGAGAAACTGGTCGAAGCGGAAAACCCGCTGCTTCACGCAGGCGGCGGGATACTTCTGGCCCAGGCCTCTGAAGAATTGGCCGCTTTGGCAGAGCATCTGGATATTCCCGTTTCCCGTACGTTAATGGGACATGGCTGCTTATCCGATTGCCACCCGCTGATGATCGGTCAGACCGGCTTCTGGGGATTGGAGTTTACCCATTCTCTTACTGTCAACGCCGATGTGATTCTGGGCCTGGGTACCCGCTTCGCCGAGGCAGACAGCTCCAGCTGGTATCAGGGCGTTACCTTTGATCCGGATCAAACCGCCTTTTTGCAGATCGACATTGACCCCAGCGAGATTGGCCGCAACTATCCGGTGGAGATCGGGGCGGTCGGTGATCTGAAAATCGGCCTTGCCCAAATTCTCGAAGAGGTGAAAAAAATCTGCCCCGAGGGCAAACGCCGCCCCGCACTGCGCGAAAAAATCGCCGTTGCAAAGGCGGAATTCAAACAGCAGAATGAAGCCATTTCCAACGACAGCCGTTTTCCGATGACTCCCCAGCGCATTTTAAAAGATGTAAAGGCAGTAGTTCCTCAGGATGCCATCATCTTTACTGATGTGGGCTGGAATAAAAACGGTGTGGCCCAACAGTTTGATATTACTGTTCCCGGCACCATTCATCACACCTCCGGTTTGGCAAACATGGGCTTTGGTGCTTCCGCCGTTCTTGGCGGCAAGCTGGCCGCCCCTGACAAGGTTTGCCTGACGCTGACCGGAGACGGCGGATTCGGAGTAAATCCCTCGTGTTTGGCCACCGCTGTCGAAAAAGGGATTAACTGCGTGTGGGTCGTGATGAACAACTCGGCCTTTGGCACGATCGCAGGCTTGGAAAAAGCCAATTACCAGACGAATTTCGGGACCGTATTCCATACTCCCGACGGCAAATCATACAGCCCCTGCTGGGCTGAGGTTGCAAAGGCCTATGGTGTGGAAGCCATTCGGGTAGAATCCACCGAAGCGTTTCAGCCGGCATTGCAGAAGGCGATTGCGGCTCAAAAGCCGTTCCTGGTAGAAGTACCTATGGAAAACATTGTCGTGCCTACGCCCGGATGCTGGAATATTAATGACATATACAGCCCCAACGATCTGGTGAAGGAAGGCAAGCTGGTACGTAAGGAAAACGGCCGGTATGTCGCTCCCAGCCATTCCAAATCTCACAAAACGAATTGATATCACTTCTAATCAAACACAAATGATACTTGATATAAAGCTGCTTTTGGCCGTGACAGCTCTTTGACATTAATAGGGGATTGGAGTGCGTCCTGTCTGTAGATTTCCTTCGGTTAGGAGAGCAGGTGGTACCGGTATTCGCTACTAATGTCGGATGAAAGGACAGGAGCGCTTCATATGGCTAAAAGAAAATCGTTGGTTTATTAGGACGAAGATATGATTTCCAACCTTTTTTCATTGTTCCATTCAAAAAAGAAGAAATCCCCTTGCTTCATGCAAGGGGATTTCCCATTGATCAAACCGTCTATTTATCGCGCCAGTGGTAAGCGTGTTTTTCTGGAAAGCATTAATATGTCAGTCATGAAGGAAAAAGAGGGTGCCGGACTGTTAACCCGATTGCAGCTTCATAACATGGAAAATTCACTATAGAGATAAGTAAGTTAAATTAAAGTATCATATGCTGTGTATCCTTAATTTGAATACCCTTGTGGGTACAAACACGGTTTCCTATGTATCAATATTTATTTTTTATCAGGCTTTGGACTTTCTGTTTAAACGCTCCACCAAAGCCGCTGTCCGTGTATGGTAATCGTCGAGCTCGGTCACAATCCCCATAAAGGAAGATACCAAATCCAGTGAAGAGCGCAATGAACTTTGCTCGCTCTGGTCAATCGCGCGTTTTGTCAGCCGCATGGCCTGCTGCGGCGCATCCATCAGCCTCTGAATATACTGTTCAACATAATCGTCCAGCTGATCATCGGGCACAACATGTGTAACAAGGCCGATTTTTTCCGCTTCAGCACCTTTCAGTACCCGTGCCGTCAAAAACAGATCAAGCGCTTTGTCTCGCCCCACCAGGCGCGGCAGAAAGTAGGCGCCGCCATCGCCAGGTACAATTCCGGCGTTGAAATAGCTTTCGGAAAGCGATGCGCTTTCTGAAGCAATGCGGATGTCGCACATCAGGGCCATATCCAATCCGGCTCCCACAGCCGCGCCGTGAATCTTTGCGATAACCGGCTTGTCGATTTCCTCCAGAATCAGCGGAATGCGCTGAATTCCTCTCCAAAGGGCGTTCTTCCTGGCAAGTGCAGTGGAAGTAATATCGTTATTGCTCTCAAAAAAGCCTTCTCCGGCCGCCATGGCCTTTACGTCACCTCCCGCGCAAAACGCCTTGCCATTTCCCGACAAAAGAACAACATGGATATCATCCCGGTCACGGATGTCCTCCAGTGCAGCTGCCCAGAGCTGAATCATCTCCTCGCTGAAACAATTGAGATGCTCCGGACGGTTCATTGTAATGCGTGCCAAATGATTGTTCACCTCATAAATCAAATCCGGCATATCATTTTACCTCTCTTTCCCTTTGCAGTAGTTGAAAATGCAGTAATATAAAGCAAATATTGCCTTACCTTTGTGCCTCTCAGTAGAACTTCGTGCACTATTGTTGATTCAGGTTGTTCCGGTAAGCTGCATATCTCTTTTTCAGTTTTTGCGTCCTTCAAATAATTGGATATAGTTTCGTAAAACGAAAAGCTCTCTTTATCATTCGGTATATTTGATAATTTCATTTAAATGAAATTTCTGTGCCGAGATAAGATTACATTTATTTTTTGCCAATGTCAATACTGAAAATTACAAAAAAACTGAAAAAAATACAGATAAATGACCCTATATTTTGCAAATTTTCAGAATAACTTATGAGAGACTATCATTTGCAATGGCTTTGATTTTCACAAAAATGAATATATTTAAAGAGTGATTGCTATGTTGAGAAATGGATAGAGTAAAAAAGCAGGGGGCAGATACCGGTTAAAAGGTAAAATAAATTTTAAGAATTGAAAAAAACAAAAAGAAATACGGTTTGCAAATCTTTGGCGGAATGAACTTGCAATACAGTACTCTGAAAGAAGATAGCAAACTATGTCTAAGAAAAATGATGCGGTTAAATTATGAGCATAAAAATAAACCAAGGGGACAGGTCAGTAGAGATACTACCCAACTAACCCAACTAGAGATTCTGAAAAAGGCCAGTGAATAGGGCCAATACCTGATCGGAAAAATGTTAAAGAGGCGGTATTCTTCATTTGTGAAGAATACCGCCTCTTTTTATAAGATGTAATTGCCGTCAAGGAGTTAGAGTGTTTTTTCTGCTCAAAGATTTAAAAAATCCGGGCTGTTGCTTTTAAAAGGATTCGGATAATTGAGTGTTAATATTCTAGCGATCTTATTGGTAAAGTTAATCCAGTTGTGGGGGCGGTTGGAATGAATCTGAATGCTGTCCCCCGGATAAAGGCAGTATTTATTGTCGCCGATAAAGACAGTTACGATGCCTTCCAGCACATAGATGAATTCTTCCCCATTATGACAATACATCTCCAGCTTTTTCAGGTCTGCATTTGCCAGCGGCATCAGCTGAAAAATCCTTGGAAGCGCATCAAAGTCGGTCACTTCGTTGCTTAGAATAAATTGGATAATCTGCGGGCTTACTTGGGTGCACGTCATATCGAAACTGTGCACGACCGGGTCGGTGTCTTTCACATCGATTTCATCGAAGAAAACGGAGAGAGTTACTCCCAAAATTTCAGCAATTTTTGAGAGAGAGTCTATTGCGATGGAAGAAATGCCGCGCTCCAGCTGCGAAAGAAAACCAACAGAGAGCCCGGACTCATCACTTAATTGCTTCAGAGTCATTTCTTTTTCTTTCCGCAGAGCTTTTATTTTGGATCCGATCGTAATATTGTGATCCACAAGAAACCTCCCTTTCAGGATTAAAATTTAGATATGATTCAGCGGGCAGCGGAAAACATAAGAAGCGCTTTGGATTCCTTTCAATTTTCGGTCAGAAAGCTCCTGGTGAGCTCTGGTCGGTTTGAATATCTGCTGCAAGGCCACCGAACAGTGTATAAAATCCCATTTTAATTATTTTCTTTTACTTATATAAAATATGATATCTATCTTGTTCGAAAAAGTCAACAGAGATGTACGCTCTTTCCTATGGATTCGAGAATAAAATAGGAATCACTGACAAAATAGCGAAAATGTTCACAATTTCTTATATATGAAATTTTCAAGCGCTATTGACTTTTATATCGGAGGATAATATAATTACAGTGAAATTTATAGCAAATATTTTCATGATAATGAAAATATGGAGGCCGAATGAATCATACATATATTATCAATATTCAAAAATTTTCTATACACGATGGGAATGGTATCCGAACTACGGTGTTTTTTAAAGGGTGTCCGTTATCCTGTGTCTGGTGTCACAATCCGGAAAGTCAGCGGTTTCACCGTGAGCTGATGTTCGATGAGGAACGATGTACCGGCTGCGGCAGCTGCATCCCGGCTTGCCCGCAGCAGGCCATTTTTCGGACGGAATCCGGCAAAGTGGTAACCGACCGAAAAAAATGTACCGCTTGTGGGCTTTGCGTCAGCCGGTGTCTTTATCATGCAAGAAGCGTTGTCGGCACAGAGATTCCCGTTCAGGAGCTGGTCAAACAATTGGTGCGTGACCGTATGTTTTATGAGGTTTCCGGCGGGGGAGTTACGCTTTCCGGAGGAGAGGTCATGGCGCAGGACATGAATTATATTCAGCAGCTGGTCAAAGAACTGCACGATGAGGATATCAGCGTCAATATCGACACTTGCGGCGATGCGCCTTATGAAAATTTTCAAAAAATACTCCCTTATGCAGATACGTTTCTTTATGATCTGAAAGCCGTCACTCCGCAGATTCATCAGGAATACACCGGCAGGGACAATAAACGGATGATAGAAAATTTGAAACGATTGAGCCATGACGGCGCAAAAATCAATCTTCGGATTCCGGTTATCACCGGCGTAAACGACAGCGAAGAAGAAATGCAGGGGATGATCACCCTGATCCGAGACGGCAGTATCCATCTGACGCAGGTAAATCTCCTCCCTTACCATAAGGTGGGGATGGATAAAAATATTCGGCTGGGCCGGGCAGACTGTCAGGAATTTGATCCCCCGACCGCCATGAAGATGGAACAGTTTAAAAATATGTGGCTGAATGCCGGGATTTCTCCTGTTTTTATCGGTGGATAAGAATGAGCAGCAAAAATTAAATTTTAGATAGGAGGATTTTATTATGATGCAAAGAGGCATGAACGAACGCATTCGCAGGCTTCGTGAACAGAGCGAGAATACCCCGCCCCGGCTTTATCTGGAGCGGGCCGATTTGGAAACGGATGTCTATCTGAAATATGAAGGTACTGTTTCCGTACCGGAACTGCGCGCATTGACCCTGAAGCATGTGATGGAGAACAAAACACTCTGCATCAACGATGGAGAATTAATTGTCGGCGAAAAAGGCGACGGCCCCCAGTCTGCCCCTACGTTCCCTGAACTGTGCTGCCATACAATGGAAGATATGCAAGTCATGAACGACCGGGAGCTGATTTCCTTCAAGGTTTCACAGGCTGATTTAAAGCTGCAGAAGGAAAAAATCATTCCTTATTGGCAGAACCGTTCCATTCGCCACAAAATTCTGGAATCCGTTACCCCAAAGTGGAAAGAGTGCTATGAAAGCGGCATTTTCACAGAGTTCATGGAGCAGCGCGGCCCGGGGCACACCGTTGGTTCCGAGAATATTTTCCTCAAAGGCTTTCTGGAGCGGAAGGCAGATATTCAGCAGGCGATCGAGGCTCTTGATTTTATCCGTGATAAAGAGGCTCTTCAAAAAAAGGAACAGCTCAGCGCCATGTCCATCTGCTGTGATGCAATCATGATTCTTGGCCGCCGGTATGCGGATTATGCGCGGGAACTGGCAGCGAAAGAATCGGATGAGACCCGCAGAGCGGAATTGCTCCAGATTGCCGCCAACTGCGATGTGGTCCCTGCCAATCGGCCGCAGACCTACTGGCAGGCGATTCAGATGTACTGGTTTGTGCATCTGTGTGTGACCACTGAGCTGAACCCATGGGATTCTTACAGCCCGGGCCGCCTGGATCAGCACCTGAATCCCTTCTATCAGAAGGATACCTCTGAGGGCATTCTGGATGACGAAAAAGCCAAGGAGCTGTTAGAGTGCCTGTGGATCAAGTTCAACAATCAGCCGGCTCCCCCAAAAGTGGGGATTACCCTGAAAGAAAGCGGCACCTATACTGACTTTGCCAACATCAATACCGGGGGAATCACACCGAACGGCGAAGACGGCGTAAACCCGGTCAGCTACCTGATTTTGGACTGCATGGACGAGATGCGGCTGCTCCAGCCCAGTTCCAACGTGCAAATCAGCCGGAAAACACCTCAGAAATTCCTGAAAAGGGCCTGCGAGATTTCCCGGCAGGGATGGGGCCAGCCTGCTTTTTATAATACCGAAGAAATTATTCAGGAGCTGCTCAATGCCGGCAAGACCATTGAAGATGCCCGCAAAGGCGGAACCAGCGGCTGTGTGGAAACCGGTGCGTTTGGCAATGAAGCTTATATCCTGACCGGTTATTTCAATCTTCCCAAAATCCTTGAGCTGACTTTGAATAACGGGTATGATCCTGTGGCAAAAAAACAGCTGGGCCTGAAGCTTGGGTACGCAGCGGATTTCCATTCCTTTGAAGAACTGCTAAAAGCGTATAAAAAGCAAATTCATTATTTTGTGGATATCAAAGTAGAAGGCTCCAATATCATCGAATCTATCTACGCCAAATATATGCCGGTGCCGTTTTTATCCATCATCACCAACGACTGCATCCAGAAGGGCAAGGACTACAATGCTGGCGGTGCCCGTTACAACACCAGCTACCTGCAGGGCGTGGGGATCGGTACGATTACAGATTCCCTTTCCGCCATCAAGAGCCATGTCTATGATAAAAAGGACCTTGACATGCCGCGCCTGATGGAAGCGCTGCATGCGAACTTTGAAGGATATGAGGATGTCCGCCATCTTCTGTTGAATGAAAGCCCGAAATACGGCAATGACGACGATTATGCCGATCACATTATGCGGGAGATCTTCCAGTATTACCGCACCTGCGTAACCGGCCGGCCGAATATGCGTGGGGGCCAGTATCGGGTCAACATGCTGCCAACCACCTGCCATGTATATTTCGGCGAGGTCATGGAGGCCAGCCCGGATGGACGTTTGGCTCATAAGCCTGTTTCTGAAGGTATTTCTCCGGTACAGGGCAGCGATACCAACGGCCCCACCGCTGTCATCCGTTCCGCCGCGAAGATGGATCACATCAGCACGGGGGGAACCCTTCTGAATCAGAAATTAACTCCCTCGAGTGTGTCGGGCGAAAAAGGACTGAGCCACATGGCAGACCTGATCCGAGCGTATTTCAACCTGGACGGCCACCACATTCAGTTTAACGTTATCGATCGGAAAGTCCTGCTGGAGGCGCAAAAGCACCCTGAAGAATATAAAGACCTGATCGTACGTGTGGCAGGGTACAGCGACCATTTCCGGAACCTCAGCCGTGCGCTTCAGGATGAAATCATCGATCGAACCGAGCAGGCCATTTAATCCGGAATAGAATCACTTTTGGGGAATTGAAAACGAACCATTCCTGAAAACAGGAGAAAGGACACTGGTATGCTAGAATTAGGAGTTATCGGTTATGGCAATATGGGCGGGGCGATGGTCAAGGGAATCATTGGAACCGGCCTGATCAAACCCGATCAGATTCAGGTTTCTGATGTCAATCGGGCGTACGTGGAATCGGGAGAGAAAGAACTGGGCTTTCATGCCGCCGACAACAAGTCGGTGGCGGCAAACAGCCGGGTGCTGGTGCTGGCGATCAAGCCGCAATTTTATAATCGGGTGATCAAAGAGATTGCCGCGGAGATCGGTTCCGAAACCATTGTGGTTTCCATTGCGCCGGGAAAGACCATTGAGGATTTGGAGCATAGCTTCCAACGTCCGCTGAAGATCGTACGCTCTATGCCGAACGCTCCGGCTATGGTGGGGGCGGGTATGACTGCAATCTGCGGAAACAGCCTTGTCACTCAGGAAGAGCTGCAGCATATTCAGTACTTAATGGAAGGCTTTGGCCGTGCAGAGATCGTTCCAGAATATATGATGGATGCGGTAGTGGCGGTAAGCGGCAGCGCACCGGCGTATGTCTGCCTGTTTATTGAGGCACTGGCGGATGCCGCCGTTAAGGAGGGGATGCCTTATCCGCTGGCTTATGCATTTGTGGAGCAGGCGGTGTTCGGCACGGCAAAAATGCTGTTGGACACAAAGCTTCATCCCGCGCAGCTGAAAGATACGGTATGCTCACCGTCGGGCACTACGATTGAGGCGGTTCATGTTCTGAAGGAAAGCGGATTTCGCAGTGGTTTGATCAGCGCGGCAGAAGCCTGCATTCAAAAGGCACGGCAGCTGTAACGGAGGGTTCCGTCTGGAACAAACAAGAATGGATGCTTCGAATTTTGATCAAAAGCAATCGGAAAAAGAACGCTTTGATCTGGTTGTGGAGATGGGGGAGCTGATTCTGCTCAACGGTGGGGAAATCTACCGCGCCCATGAAACAATGCTGTATGCTGCCAATCAATTTGAGCTGAACGGGTTTCAGGCTTTTATCATCGCGAATGGCATTTTCGCTTCCGCGGTTGTGGACCAATGTATTTATTCCTGTCAGGTGCGCAGTGTTCCCCTGGCACCCATTGAACTGTGCAGGATCGAAGCGCTCAACGAACTGTCCAGAGACGTGGCTCAGGGCCTTTGCACTCCCGCACAGCTTCGGGAACGGCTGGACCACATCAAAGTCATGAAGGCATCCGGAACAAAACTGCAGATTTTCGCTTCCGGCTGCGGCAGCGCCTGCTTCTGCTATCTGTTTCAGGGGACATGGGCCGATGCGATGGTAGCTTTTGGAGCCGGGGTTACGCTGTACTGGTTTATTTTGCGGGTGCTCGACCGAATCGGCCTGCCGAAAATTATGAGGACCATCCTCAGCAGCGCAGAGGTTGCCCTTTTCTGTTTTGTGTCCTATTATCTCGGCTTTGGCGATAGTCTGGACCACATCATCATCGGTGCTATTTTTCCGCTGGTTCCGGGAGTTCCATTGACGAATGCGGTGCGCAACCTGCTGGAAAACGATTATTTGTCCGGGCTGGTTCGAATGGCGGACGCATTGCTGACAGCGGGCTGTATCGCCATTGGTGTCGGGATTGCGCTGTCTTTGGGCCACCTGCTTCTGGGAGGGAGCATATGACGGGAAAGGAAATGTTGCTTCAGGTATTGATGGCTTTTCTGGGAACGGCTTCTTTTTCCGTTCTATTCGGGGTATCCCGCCGCCACTATTTGGCCTGCGGCTTCACCGGAGGTGTCGGCTGGCTGGTCTATCTGCTGGTGCTGAAAGTCGGATGGTCCAACGCGGTGGCAACCTTTTTTGCCACGCTGGTTCTGGCCACGCTTTCCCGGGTCATCGCAGCCCGTTTTCGGACGCCGGCCACGCTCTTTCTGCTTTGCGGAATTTTCACTCTGGTACCCGGCGCAAGTATTTACTATACGGCTTACTATTTCTTTATCGGTGATGAGTCGGCTTCTCTGTTAAAAGGAGCGGAAACGTTACAGCTGGCAGTTGCCATTACTCTGGGAATTGGTGTCTGTTATTCCATTCCTGCCCGTGTGTTCGGGTGGAAAAGCTCCCCGTCCGTTTGGAACAATGGGGATCGCTCCCGGACCGGATACTTTCACCGCTGACCGTTCTGTTCCTTGGGTACAGTCAGACATTCGGCAGGGCAATACCGGGATTCCCTTTGTTTTATATACAATCAATCAAAAAGAGAAATCAACCCGTTGGATCAAGAAATCAATTTTGAAAGGATGAGAGAAATTATGAGTAATGCGTATTTTAAGTTGCAGATGCCCGACAATGAACCGGTTAATTCCTATCTGCCCGGTACCCCTGCCCGTGCCAGCCTGAAGGCGGAATTGGCGCGCCAGGCTCAGACCCAGGTGGAAATTCCGCTGATTATCGGCGGGAAAGAAATCTTTACCGGAAAAACAGGCAAAAGCGTTATGCCCCACGATCATCAGCATGTGCTGGCAACTTTCCATATGGCAGGGGAGAAAGAGCTGAAAGAAGCGGTAGAGGCCTCCATGCAGGCAAAGGCCGAATGGGAAGCAATGCCCTGGGAGCACCGCGCCGCTATTTTCCTGAAAGCGGCAGACCTGCTGGCCGGGCCATGGCGTGACCGCGTCAATGCCGCCACCATGCTGGGGCAGAGCAAGACCGCGTTTCAGGCGGAGATCGATTCTGCCTGCGAATTGGCGGATTTCCTGCGTTTCAATGTGTATTTTGCCCAGCAGATTTACACAGAGCAGCCGAACAATACGCCGGGCGTGTGGAACCGTACCGAATATCGCCCGCTGGACGGCTTTGTCGCTGCTATCTCTCCTTTCAATTTCACCTCCATCGGCGGCAATCTGTGCACCGCTCCCGCCATTGCCGGCAATACAGTAGTGTGGAAGCCCGCTTCCACCGCTGTTTTGTCCAACTACTATTTCTTCAAAGTACTGGAAGAGGCTGGCCTGCCTGCCGGTGTCATCAACTTTGTACCTTGCCGCGGAACAGATGTCAGCAAGTATATTCTGACAGATCCCAGACTGGCCGGCTTCCATTTCACCGGTTCTACAGAGGTGTTCCGCGGCGTGTGGTCTCTGGTAGGGGAGCACATCAATTCCTATATCAACTATCCCAGACTGGTGGGTGAAACCGGCGGCAAGGATTTCGTGTTTGCGCACAGGTCCGCACAGGTCATCCCTCTGGCAACCGCTTTGGTGCGGGGTGCCTTTGAATATCAGGGTCAGAAATGCTCCGCGGCCTCGCGTGCGTTTATTCCCGCCAGCCTGTGGCCTCAGGTGAAGAAGCTGATGCTCGATGAAATTTCCAAAATCAAGGTGGGCGATATTCAGGATTTCAGCAACTTTATGGGTGCTGTCATTGACGCGAATTCTTTTGAAACCATCAAAGGCTTTATCGACAGAGCGAACCAGTCCCAGGAAGCGGAAGTCCTGTGCGGCGGTTACGACGATTCAAAAGGCTGGTTCGTTTATCCCACCGTGATTCAGGCGCAGAAGGCGGATTATGAATCTATGGTAAAAGAAATCTTTGGGCCGGTTCTTACCGTTTATGTCTATCCTGATGAAGAATTTGAGAAGACCCTGAAGCTGTGCGACACGGCGACTCCTTATGCGCTCACCGGTGCAATCTTTGCGCAGGACCGTCAGGTGATTGTGGAGATGGAGCGTAAGCTGAACAACGCGGCGGGCAACTTCTATATCAACGACAAACCTACCGGGGCAGTCATTGGTCAGCAGCCCTTTGGCGGTGCCAGAGCTTCCGGTACCAATGACAAGGCAGGCAGCATTTTGAATATGTATCGCTGGATCAGCCCGCGCACTTTGAAGGAAAGCTTTGTCCCCGCAGAAACAGTGTCTTATCCTTTTATGGATGAAGCCTGATTCGATTCCGTAAAGGAGGTGTATAAGATGGATTTTACCAATGCGACCATTATCAAAAAAGCAAATGTGTATTTTGACGGAAAAGTCAGCAGCCGTACGGTTGTGCTGCCGTCCGGTGAGCGGAAAACGCTGGGATTTATGATGCCGGGCGAATATGTCTTCGGAACCGACGCACCGGAACTGATGGAGCTGCTGGCAGGCCAAGCGGAAGTGCGTTTGAAGGAAGAAGACCCACCTAAGACATACCGTGAGGGGGATACCTTTTCCGTACCGGGAAAATCCAGCTATTCTATCCGCGCAATCACTTGCCTGGATTATTGCTGCTCTTACCTGTAATACTGATAAAGAACAATAGAATGCAATAGTCAAAGATGCTTTCAAAGAGGGGAGTATTGTTTGCCATCGTTTTGGTGGCGGGCGATATTCCCCTTTCTGTTTTGCATTCTGAACAGACGTTGCTGCAGAAAACGGCCTGGAAACGGCCGGTGAAAATAGTGAAACCAAATCAGCAAAGAAACGGAACTCCATGCCGGCGGCTTTCGTTCCTGAAAAGCAGATGTATTCCAAAGGAAAATGATTTTTTCTGTGAGCTGAGATTCAAAATACCTAAAAAACAATCGGTATTTTTGTATTGTAATGATATCTATAATTTTTATTTTCATTGACAGTATTTCATGTAAATGATATAATTTAATTACTAAATTCATATAAATGAAATATTCAAACGATTGTGGCCTTGATGATGAAATGAAACGAAAGCGTGCAGCAGTACAAAAAAGGGAGTTTTCTTTATTCCCGCAAAATGAAAGGGGGATTATGCCAGCCTGAATTGACATACTTTCCAGCGGTTTTCCTACATCTTTGCCCATGGGTGTCGGGGCAAAACAGAAACAGGACGAGGAGTGATAGTTGTGGTTACAAAAGAAAAGGAAGCTACTTCCGATGCAATTGATTTTTCTCAGGATAAACGGTTTTTTGGTCACCCCAAAGGGCTAGGCGTTACCTCAACAGTTATTTTGTCACAGGCCTTTGGTAACTACGGTATGTCCGCGATTTTAATCTATTATCTTTATACTGCAGTGGCGCAGGGCGGGCTTGGCTTCAGCCAGACCAACGCGGCGCAGTTCGTGAATGTTTACAGCTCGCTTTCGTTTATGGCAGGTATTTTAGGCGGGTATATGGCGGACCGCTTTTTGGGAATTCGAAAAGCTTTGGGCATTGGCTATCTGGTCAAGACAGTGGGATATTTGCTGCTCGCAATCCCGGGCGGCGGCACGGCTCTGTATCTGGCCAGCCAGTTCTTACTTCTGGTTGCCGGTATGTGCATGGGCAACAGCCTGAACGCGCTGGCGGGCAAAATGTACAGCAAGACGGACGAGCGCCGCGATTCCGGATTCAGCTTAATGTATGTGATGAACAATGTAGGGGCCATAGCGCCTATCGTTACCGGTACTGTGGCACTGATGCTGAATTACAATGCGGGCTTTCTGGTGGCAGGCATCGTTCAGGGCCTGGGATGGCTGCTTTACATATTAACGGCGAACAAGGTGTTCGGAGATGCCGGAGTGCAGCCGGATGACCCGGCAGAGCCCGCACACCGGAAAGCAACCATTACGAAAGTGGTCGGCATTCTGGTAGTCTTAGTAGGCGCTTTTGCAGGGCTGCTTCTGTCGGGTACCATCACCCCGACTATGTTCTGCAACGGTGTCAGCACCATCAGCATTTTTGTGCCAATGGCTTATCTGATCTACATTTATACCAGCAGAAAGACCAGTCGTGAAGAAGCAAGACGCATCATACCTTTTGTGTTTGTTTTTGTGGCAAACTGCTTTGCAATGATGATCTGGAACCAGTCCACAACAATTTTGGCTATTTACGCGGCAGAACGTGTCAACATGAATTTCTTCGGCTATGAGATGACCCCTGCTGCATTCCAGACGGTTCCCGCCATTTATGCGGTACTATTTGGTCTGTTGTGCAGTGCCCTTTGGAACAAGATGGGAAATCGTCAGCCCTCTACGCCGCTGAAGTTTGGCATCGGCACCGCGTTTTGGGCCTTTGGTCCTCTGTTTATGGTGATTCCGTTCCTGCTGTATCCCTCTAATGTCCGGGTCAGCCCCATGTGGCTGATGATCTTTTATGCTTTGATCATTTGGGGCGAAGCGATGACCTCTCCTGTTGGCATGTCTGCGGCTACCAAGGTGGCACCCACGGCTTTTACCGCGCAGATGGTAACGGTCTGGCAGCTCAGCCAGTCAACCGGCTCAGGACTTAGCGCGCTCGCTGCAAACTTTTATGTGGAAGGCTCTGAAACCGGATATTTCCTGTTTATCGGCGGCATTACACTTTTGGTTGGTCTGGTTCTTTGGATCGGCAATAAAAGGCTTGGCAGGATGATGGAGTAAGAATTTCTGGAAAGTGATTTTCTGAGGAGTTGTATCAATCGGAAGTGCCAGAAATTTGCACACAATCCATAGGATGCTTTTTCAAGAAAGGAAGCGGTTGTTGTGATCTTAAAAGCAGAACATCTTATTTTGGGGGACGGAAAGACCGTTTTGGAACAAGGCGCTGTCTGCGTGGATTCCGAAGGAAAAATCAAAAGCGTTGGCCCTTCTGACCAGGTCGTACAGCAAAATCCCGGAGAAGAAATTCGGGATTATGGGGAGGCGACGATCCTGCCCGGGCTGTTTGATATGCATGTCCATTTTGGCTACTATTACAGCCAGCCCGGCCTGTCGGAGTATGACGACTATATGGTTGCCTACTACGCGCTGAAACAGGCGGCATATGCCTTGGACCTGGGTATCACCACGGTGAGAGACCTTGCTTCTCCGTATAATCTGTGCAAAAAAATGCGTATGGCGGGGAAAACGGGCTTTATAGAGGTTCCGCGGATTTTCCATACGCATACAGGAATTTGTATGACGGGCGGTCACGGACATGAGGACGGTATTACAGAGGTGGACGGTGTCTGGCCGCTGCGCAGGGAAATTCGCCGCCAGCTTCGTGACGGGGCAGACTGGATTAAGATTTTGACAAGCAACCGGGAGAATTTTCCGGAATTTACGCAGGAAGAGCTGGAGGCCGCGGTGGACGAATGCCACCGCAGGGGTGTTAAAACAGCGGTTCATGCCGGTACGCAGCCCGCAATTCAAATGTGCATTGACGCCGGGTTTGACACCATAGAGCACGGCACCTTTATGACTTTGGCCCAGGCGGAACAGATGGCTGAAAACAATCAGGCTTGGGTTCCCACCATAACGGCGTACACCTATCTTTATGAGTACACCAAGCGCCTTATTGAGGAAGGCGGGGATCTGTCCAATCCGATTTCCGCCCGCGCGGTCAAGGATCAGGCTTTCTTCGAGCCGGCTGCGAATGCATACAAGAACAATTTCAAAAAGTTTTACGATACGGGCGTTACGGTTCTGGCAGGCTCCGACATGGTGCTTTATGGAGCGCCGCCGCTTCCGATTCATCAGGAGCTTGCTTATATGGTAGAGTACGGTATCACGCCGGTACAGGCGATTGCCACGGCTACCGGAAATCCCTCTCGTGTCATGGGTTTGGAGAAGATCACCGGATTCTTGCATCCCGAGCTGCAGGCGGATTTGCTGGTAGTGCAGGGAAATGCCGCAAAAGACATCCACGCGCTGGATGAGGTGCTGGGCGTTTATCTGGGCGGCCGCCTTGTCAGAGGAGATTGAAGTTGGGTATTGCTGTGGAAGAAAGGAAGCGTAATCGTTAATGAGCAAGCTGAGTGAAGAAAAACTTTTCAGCTATTTGGAGGAAGAAAAGCTGGATGCGTTTTTCGTGTCCAAAGAAGTGAACGTGCGGTTTATCAGTGAATTTACCGGGGATTGCAGTTTCCTGCTGATTACCAGAAGCGGAAAAAAGTTTTTCATTACGGATCCGCGTTTCACAGAACAGGCATCCATCGAATGCCCGGAATATGAAATCTACATTTGGCGCAAGCCGGGGATCGCCGGCCTGACGGTAGGCGATGCCATTGGGGAATTGGCAAGGCAGGAGGGCTTAAAGCAGGTGGCTTTTGAGTCGGAAGCGGTTTCTTACGAAACCTATCTGAGCCTGCAGGAACGCTCCAAAGCAGAGCTCGTTCCGGTATCCGGCGTGCTGGATCAGTTGCGGGTGATCAAAACTCCCCAAGAGATTGCCTGGCAGCGTGCTGCCTGCGAAATTTCCTGCCGTGCGCTGGACCGTCTTCTGTCGGAAATCCGCGTGGGCGTGACAGAGAAGACTCTGGCTGCAAAGCTTTCCCTTTATATGGTGGAGGAAGGCGCAGACACCATGCCTTACGGCAATATCCTGATTTCCGGTGCGCGAACCTCGCTGCTGCACGGCATCCCTTCGGCGAAGTCCATTGAATACGGCGATTTCGTACTGATGGATTTCGGCTGCCAGGTGAATGGCTATATGTCCGACATGACACGCACTGTGGTTGTGGGAAAGGCCACGGAAAAACAGCGTGAAGTTTATGAACTGGAAAAGCAGATGGTGGCGGACAGTCTGGCAGTTACCAAAGCGGGTACTCCGTGCAAGGAGGTCTATCTGGCGTCCCTCAAAGCAATTAAGAATACGGAATACTTTGGATACCACTACACCAATATCGGTCATGGGATTGGCCTGTTTGTCCATGAAATGCCCATGTATACGGAAACCAGCACGGATATTCTTCAGGCAGGCAACGTAAGAACCATTGAGCCCGGCATTTATATCCCCGGATGGGGCGGCGTTCGTATTGAGGATCAGATTCTGGTGACGGAGGATGGTTACGAAAATATGGTCCGCTTTACCCATGACCTGATTGAACTTTAAAAGAGCTTACGTCAGAAAAGCTGAATTCCCCCGGATTTTGTCTCCTTTTGCCCTTTCTCTGCCGCACCGGGCCTTTCGACTCTCCACGTAGTCCGGTGCGGTGAGGTGAGGGCAAAATGGAAATGTAGCCTGTCGGAACAGCAATTTGTAATAGACCAAAAAGGAGCCAGTAGGCGTCCCTTTTCTGCTTGATTTGAGGAATACCGGCGCAGAAAAGTCACTAAATTATAAAACGGAAAGAGTGTTTTCAGGCGCTCTTTCCGTTTTTTCATTTGTATTGGGAGCTCGGCAAAAAATAAAATGATATATTTGAATAAGCTTTTCATTCATTTTTCCTCCTGTTTCTAATAAAAATCCACCGGTGTAGCCGGTGGATTTTTATTAGAAAGCTTTATTTTCCTCATGCTTGATAAAGATATTTTCAAAGATGCTCTTCGCAGCCGGTGTGGCGGCCAGCCCGCCCTGTGCGGTTTCGCGCAGCTGGGTGGGGAGCATTTTGCCGGTGTGGTACATAGCGGCGATCACCTGATCCGGCGGGATGACGCTGCGCTGGCCCGCGAGCGCCCAGTCTGCGCTCAGCAGAGCGTTCACGGTTTGGGAGGCGTTGCGCTGCGCACAGGGCACCTGAACCAGCCCGGCCACCGGGTCGCAGACCAGCCCCATGGCGTTCATCAGGCAGAAGCTTCCGGCGTGCAGGGCGGCTTCCGGCGAGCCGTGGCAAAGCTCTACCGCGGCGGCCGAGGCCATTGCGGCGGCTACACCGCACTCCGCCTGACACCCGCCCTCCGCTCCGGCCACCGTTGCATTGCGCGTGATGATCGCACCGAGCCCTGCGGCGGTCAGCAGGCCGCACAGAACCTCCCGCAGCGTCAGGCCGCGTTTGTCCCGCACAGAGAGGAGCACCGCCGGTAGAATCCCGCAGGCGCCCGCGGTGGGCGCCGCACAGATTTTTCCCATAGCCGCGTTGACCTCGCTGCACGAAAAGGCCAGCGCCATGGAGTGGTTCATCCAGGAGCCGCACAGAGAAGAATCCAGATTGGAATATTCATTCTGAATCTGGCTGACGCCGGTAATCAGGCCGCCGATGGCGTGCTGGGGGCTAGAAAGCGCTTTTGTCGCAGAGCGTTCCATGACCCCATAGGTTTTCTCCAGCCGATCAAAAACCTGCTGTTCTGTTTTTTCGGTCAGTTCCATTTCGTTTTCCAGAACGATCCGCCAGAGGGGAACGGACCGTTCCTGCGCCTGACTCAGCAGCTCTTCTGCGGTTCGATACACGGCGATTCCTCCTCTCTGAAAAGATTGATGGCGCGCACCTGAAACACCTTGGGGATAGTCCTGAGCTGTTCAGCGGCCTGCTCTGGAATAGCCTCGTCGGTTTCGATCGTGCAGAGCGCGGTGCCACCCTTTTTCAGGCGGCTGACCTTCATCACTGCGATGTTGATCCCGTATTCCGCCAGAACGCCGGTCAGCTTGCTGATGGCCCCGGGGCGGTCCTGATAGCTTAAAATCAGTGCCGGGGACTGTGCGGTGAAGTATGTGGGGAAATCGTCGATCTGCGTAATGATGATCTGCGCGCCGCCGATGGAGGAGCCGATCAC
>NZ_AKFU01000053.1:0-124033 GCF_000277625.1 Clostridium sp. MSTE9 | reverse complement strand
GCGCAGCCGTACTTTCTGGGAACAGCCTTCCACTGGCATCCTGTGCGTAATACGTAAAAAATCCCTTCCAGCACTTTCCTTGGCGGTATCGGAGGACGGCCTTGTCCGGGTGCGTGTTTATACTTTTTCTGCGGGTCCCGCTTTTTTACTGGTATCTTATCCTTGATTTCTTCCCAAAACTCATCCGATATTGTCCATGACTGATAAGATTTCTTCTCTTTCATTCTTCTCTCACCAGTCCCTATTTTACACCTTGTTTTAATTTATGGATAGGCTCTAAATTTATCAGCTACCAGAACGTGGCGGTAACGCTGCTGGAGCTGGAGAACACAGGTTCCGAGGAGATGACCCTGGAGCTTCGGGTATCCTCTCCCTTTGTGAAAGACCGTTCTGCTGTCCGGGTGGACGGGAAAGAGCAAAAAGAACTGATTGGTTCCCAGAAATCCCCCGCCAACCTGACGGACCTGACGCCACAGCTGACGGGTGACATCAAAGGCTCCGGGCTCGACTACGCGGAGGGCACCTACGATTCCCTGTCGGGAACGGTGAAGATCCCCGCAGGGGAATCGGTTCAGGCCAAAGCGGTCATGTCGTTTGTAACCAAGGAAATTCCCGAGTCAGTAACCGATTATGTCCGGTTTGCCGGGTACACCAATCCCAAGGCGCTGAACACTCAAAAAGAGGAATATAACGAGTGGTGGAATGAAAATATCCCTTACATAGACGTTCCCAACAAAGCGCTGCAAAAAGCGATCGATTACCGGTGGTGGCTGGAGCGCTTCAATCAGCTGGACGCCAACATCCCGGGGTATGATTATCAGTACCCGGTAACGATCGAAGGCGTACTGGGCTACAACAATGCCATCATTCTGACACAGCCCATGCATCTGCAGGATGTCAAATGGATGCGCAGCGCTTATCTGCCTTACGGAATGCTGTTGTCCATCGGCAATGTTGCCCAGCACAGCGCATTCGTCGACAACCCTGGCAACCGCGCCAACTGGAACCGACATCTGGGGCAGTATGTGGCGACAGCGGGCATGGAAGCATACCAGGTGATCGGCGGCAGCAAAAAACTGGCGGAAACCTTCGCCGATTATTTTGAGGGGGACGCCAAAGGGCAGCTGGAGCACTTCAGCCCCGCGCCGGACGGCAAGGATGAACTGACGGACTACCTGATTTCTTATTCCAACGTGGCTCTGACCGGAAATGACAACGACACCATTTCCATGCATTACCCCAATGGAGGCGGGCTGTACTCCCACGCGGAAAACGCCTATGTATACGGTGCGGCGATCGCGTCCAGCAAAATGTATGAACTGGCGGGGAATACGGAAAAGGCCGGGGAAATGAAGGCTTTGGCCGAAAAGATCCAAGAGGCCATTTTAACGGAGCTTTGGTGCGAGCAGGACCAGGCCTTTGAAACAAGGGCAGTCAATCCCAAAGAGGGCTTTGTGGTTCATAATGAAGAAAAGCCCAACCTGGTTCCTTGGAAGGAAAATAACAATTTCAACTATTTCAGCGAAGGGGTCGTCCCGACGGACGAGGAATCGATTGAGAAATACAGCCCCATGCTCTCGATTCTGTCGGATCCCGAACAGTGCCCCATATGGCCGGCCTATACCGCGAACCAGAAGGATAATGAGGTGGCGATCCAAAACGGCGCCAGCCCGACCAATAATTTTTCCAACATCAACTTTACTCTGCAGGCCCGGGCATACGAGGCAGCGCTGAGAACCTATGACAGGGAGCATGCCTATGTATCGCCGGAGATGCTGGCGCGCATGGTGGAATGGCAGGCGTGGAATATGTATCCGGATGCCGGCGACATCACCTATCCCAATAACAACGAATTTTTCAATACGGATGATGACCCGACCCATCAGGAGTATTATCGCTCCTGGATTTACCATAATATCCTCGGCAACTTCAATTATGTTTTTATCGAGGATATGGCTGGAATGCGGGCACGATCCGACGATGTGCTGGAGCTGGATCCCATCAATTTCGGCTACGACCATTTTATGGTGAACAACCTGAAATATCACGGCAAGGACGTAAGCATCGTCTGGCAGGATCCCGCTAACGCGGAAAAAGCGTATCCCGAGGCGGAAACAGGGTTTTCGCTGTATGTGGACCATAAGCTGGTTATGAACAGCGACAAGCTGGCCCATATCGTGTATGATCCTGACAAGAACCAGTTTACCAGCGAGGACGAGGACGTGACCTTCTCCGTCAACAAGTCGGTTTCTCTTGCGGCGGCCGAGGACGTTATCCTGAAAGAAGACCGCGTGGTCAATATGATGGAAAAATCCGGACTCGTTCAGGACGGTGACGGAGCGATTCGGAAAAATCTGGCCGAGGGCGCGCAGGCAGAGGCGAGCTTTACAGCCGAGGCCCGCGACGCCAACTGGAACAGGCACTTTGAGGGAAGTCCCGGGAGAACCCATGTCAATGAAATCACCCCCGACCCATTGGCTGTGACGGACGGCATGACGGTGAATATGCCGTTCTGGGGAAATTACGGCTCTCCCAATTCAACGGATTCCCTGACCCTGAAGCTGGAACAGGCGAAGGAGATCGACCGCATGAACCTGTATTTCTTCAATGACAGGCAGTCGGACGGTTATGCCGCCCCGGCGAAGTATACGGTGGAATACAAGAGCGGCGGAAACTGGAGGCATATGGAGAACCAGACCAGAACGCCCGGCGCGCCCGACGACAACTATAATCAAATTCTGTTTGACCCGGTGACGACTGACGAAGTGCGCGTTACATTCCAAAACGCTCCAGGTCACTCCACAGCGGTCACGGAAATTCAGCTGTACAATGACGGCGGAGAGCGCTCCAATGTGGAAAACCAGGCGCCTGAGGTGACGCTGCTGGCGGATTACAGCAAGGCCTCCGATCTCAAGCTCGGTTTGATCGGCACGGTCAGCGACGACGGTATGCCTTATGATCGGCCCGCCGCCACATTCGAGTGGTCTGTCATCAAAAAACCCGGAGAGGGGTCCAGAGTCTATTTCAGCGATGAAGACACCCTGACTCCATCAATTTCTTGCTCCGATCCCGGAGAATATACCGTTCGGCTGACTGCCGATGACGGAGAAAAGACGACGGAACGGGAAATTACCGTGACGATCACCCGTTCCGAAACCCGTGAGGACGTCGATATCGCCCCCAAGGGAACGATTGATGCGTATCCCAAGATGTACGGCGGCCTGGAAAATGTCAATAACCCGGATAATCAGCCGAAAGGCACTTATGCGGATGCCGCCTGGGACGGCTTCTGGTATGACATTTATAATGGGTGGAAGCCCGACGGTTCCAATACGAAAAGCAATACCAGCTGGCTTTCCTGCACGTGGAGCGATCCCGTGAATGTTTCCAAGGCGGATATTTATTGGCTGACCAAGGATACCTGGACGATGCTCCCGAAGGACTTTACCATTCAGTATAAAGGGGAAGACGGCAATTGGCATGACGTATCCCTGCAGACGGATACCAAGCAGGCGCTGAAGACAGGCCAATACAATACGGTAGAATTTTCTCCTGTTCTGACTACCGCCCTGCGTGTTCTAGCTACCATCACTCAGCCTTCGGGGGGAATCGGCGTAGCGAGATGGAAAATTTATACCACCAGAGTAGAAAGCGTGGACCCGGTCTTTGTGATGACCGGCGTCAATGAAGAACCGGACCTGCCGGAAATCGTAGAAGTTACCCTTTCCGACGGCTCCAAAATGGAGATGGATGTGGATTGGGACGACATTCCAGAGGAGAAGCTGGAGCACGACGGAGAATTTGAACTCGGCGGCATCAATCAGGAGATGGCTACCTTCTTCCATGCGACGGTTTATGTCCGCAGCCAGACCCAGGTGACGGTCAATTCGGTAGAGACGGTGCGTGTTACTATAAAGCCCGGCGAAATGCCAAGGCTGCCTTCCACCGTCAAGGTGCAGTACAATAACGGAGCCTATGACAATGTCCATACACAGGTAGAGTGGGGCGAGATTCCGGAAGAGTACCTGACCGAACCAGGAACCTACACTTTAACTGATTTGGGCGCACTCATTGTCAAAGAGAATGTTCTGGCCAACGATAAGGCGGCCACACTGATTTTGAAGGTGACCGGCGCACTCAAAATTACGGTGGAGAACGGCACGGCGGATCAGGAATCGGCCGAGGCCGGGGAAACCGTGACGATCACTGCCAATCCGGCTCCCACAGGAAAGACCTTTGACAAATGGACCAGCGAGGACGGTATCGTATTCGCGGACGCGTCCAAAGCGGCCACCACCTTCCAGATGCCGGATCAGCCGGTAACAGTAACGGCGGTCTACCGCAGTAAAGGCGGGTCTACCTCGGATGATGATGATGATGATGATGATGATGATGATGATGATGATGATGATGATCGGTCCGGTTCCTCTAAACCGTTGCCCACCTCTCCAACTGATCCTGGTTTGGGCAGGGTTTGGAATGGTGAGGTAGGCCCTACGGGTGGTGCGCTGTATCTGGATACCAAGAGCTATTCCATGGCTCCTGGAAACATCTATGACATCAAAGCGGTCCTGAAAGGCTATCCTATTTCTAGCCTGAAAGTCTATTCCTCCCGAAGCGGGATTGCCAGGGTGGAACTGTTGCCCAGCGGCAATTACCGGGTGACAGGGCTGCAGTCTGGAACCACCTATATTATGTTTGAAGCCTTCGGCACGGACGGCTCTCTTCTGAACCACGCCTCCGTCAAGGTGGACGTGGCGCCGGGGGTTATTCAGGGCGGCGTGAGAAATGCGGCGGCCAGCCTGTTCTAAAACAGATATTTGAAAGGCTAAAACTGTCGGATTCAATCAGGAAGGTTGAAAAAGTGCAAACATGTCCCCGGAATGTGAAGGCAGGAAAACTGCCGGCACAGAAAGGGGGCATGTTTTCTGTTTTGCCAGTCCGGCTTTCCCAATCTTTTCCGATCCTTTCTGGATGCAGCAGGCGAAAAACCTAACTGCTAGACTCCTTTGATTAAAATTTCCTGCTTTTGAATATGCTAAATGGTGGGAGGGTTTAGAGATGAGCAAATGGGTTGCGGTGCTTTTCGCCTCTGAACCCTTTCGCTATTTTTATTGGGTGCTTTTTCGCATCATAAAAGTCCGTCTGCCTGATGATGATTTACGGAACTGTTGGAATTTGCACACAGGCAAGAGCTTGGGCAGCGAAAATTGTGCCAAGTCACGTTGTATATAAGTGAAAGAGAAGCAGGTGGTTTCAAGCCGCCTGCTTCTCTTTTTCAGCCCCTTTCGCGATTTTGTAAACGTTTGACATCCGCTTTTCATAGATCAACAAATTGGCGTATTGGCGCCAAAAAGCGCATTATCTCGTATATAGGCACAAAAATAATCAACTTTAATAAAAAATAGTTGACATATTGATGTTTCTCGATTAATATATTAACAGAGTAAATCAATTAACGCCGTGTATCCACACAGAAGCGAGAAAAGGACGGCAAGCGAAAATGACAGGTGCGATTGGCAAAAATAACAGTGATTTGACCGAAATGAATCGCTCCGCTGTTGTGAGAATATTGCAGCAGCAGGAGGTATGTTCCCGAGCGGACATTGCCCGACAAACGGGTCTTACTCAGGCGGCTATTACCAAAATAGTTGCGTCGATGATGGAGATGGGCATTGTATCCGAGGTGGGAATCATAACGGGCGGCGACAACCGCCGTTCCATAGGGCTTAGGCTGAATGCTGATAAGCATCAAATCATTGGGGTAAAGTTTGCAAGACAGATGTTTGCGGTAGGCGTGTTCGATATTTCAGGTAAGATATACATACACACGGAAACGAAGTTTCCATTTGAGGAAGATCCCCAGAAGGTGCTTTCTGCCATGAAAGAGCAGATACACGACATGCTGAAGAAATATGAAAATGTCGTTTCCATTGGCCTTGCCGTTCCGGGGCCTTACTTAAGGGATGAAGGCCGTATTGCGGTCGTTACCCAAATGTCCGCCTGGCACACAATCAATTTTATTGAGGAATTCAAAGAAGAGTTTAATAAGCCCGTTTTTATAGAGCATGACGCAAACGCGGGTGCATTGGCCGAATGGTTATTCGGCGGGCATACCCAGCCGCTGCACACGCTGGCATATTTTCTGGTGGGCGACGGTGTGGGTGCCGGTATCATTGAACGCGGCCGACTTTTCCTTGGGGTACAGGGCACCGCATGTGAAACCGGGCACATCAGCGTGGATGTCCACGGCCCGCGCTGTGAATGCGGGAACTATGGCTGCCTTGAAATGTATTGTTCGGCTTCGGCCATCTTGAAAAAAGTGCAGGAGCGTGTGCCGGAATGCCTTCCCTGTGAAAATCCGCAAAGCAGCGACGCCTGCATCGCCGTTTTTGAAGCGGCTCGTGCCGGCAATCAAAAAGCGCTGGATGTGGTGCGGGAGACAGCGGAGTATATCGGTTACGGCTGTGTTACGCTGATCAACGCCTATAACCCCGACATTATTATCCTTGGTGACGTCGTATCTCAGGGAGGGGATTTGCTGCTGCCGATTGTTCAGGAAGTGGTAAGGCAGCGTGTCATTCCCGAGCTGCACACCAAGGTTCGGATTAAAATATCGAATCTCAAGGTAGACCCTACTCTTTATGGCGCAGCCGCCACAGCAACGGATAAGGTGTTGCAGCTGCCCAGTAAGTTTTCGGCGGCAGGCAAAAGGGGGTAAGACAAATGATTGCTCCCGAGCCAACGCAGTATCAAATGGTCTTTTGCGATATTGACGGAACGCTCCTGGATTCAACACATCGTATTTCCCCGGGTACCAGACAAAAAATACAGGAGCTGGATCGGATCGGCATCCCTTTTATCCTTGTTTCGGCGCGCATGCCCTCGGCAATTTTTCCTCTGCAGCGCGAATTGGGGATCAAAGCACCCATTGTTTGCTACAGCGGCGCACTGATCCTTAATGAACACGGGGACCCGGTCAAAACGGTCGGCATCGATCGGGGAAAAGCGATTCTGATCGATGACTTCGTGAAAAGGGAATGGAAGGATGTTTGCTGCAGCGCCTATTGTCACCGTGACTGGATTTCAGACAATATTCATGACAGATGGATCATGCAGGAACAAAGCATCACGGCTTCGGTGCCGAAAGAAGGCAAAATTTCTGATTTTGTCCCACAAAAAGGGCAGGTACATAAGCTTTTGTGTATGGGGAAAGCAGGGGCGATCGCAGACCTTACTCATGCACTGAAGGAAAGCTTCTCCGGGCTTTCCGTTTACTGCTCCAAAGACACCTATCTGGAAATTATGAACGAAGCCGCTTCAAAATCCGGGGCGGTCAAGCATCTTTGTGAGGCGTATGGCATTCCCATGGAGGCTACCGTATCTTTCGGCGACAATTTCAACGATATCGATATGCTGCTTGCCACCGGTACCTGCTTTGCGATGGGCAACGCGCCGCCGGAGGTAAAAAGACAGGTGCGGAATGTGACGGAAGACAACGACCATGAGGGTGTGCTCGCGGGACTGGAACAGTTGAATTTTGCAGAAAATCGTATATAAATTTTGCTTGTGAACATGCAAGCGTATGGGGAGTGTAGTTATGGAACGTCCCTTGATCCTGCAGATGCAGGGTATTACCAAACTCTTTCCGGGTGTGCGTGCACTCGACGATGTGACGCTGGAGGTGCGTGAAGGCGACATTCACGCAATCTGCGGCGAGAACGGAGCGGGAAAATCGACCTTGATGAAAGTCCTTTCCGGTGTGTATCCCCACGGTTCCTATGAAGGCAGGATCATTTATATGGAAAATGAAATTGCCTTCAAGGACATCAAAGAATCGGAGAAAGCCGGCATCGCGATCATTCACCAGGAGCTGACAATGATTCCGGAGCTATCCATTACCGAAAACATTTTTTTGGGAAACGAAACCGTCAATCACGGGCTGATCGACTGGGATGCCCAGCGGCGCCGCACGGTAGAGCTGCTGGAGAGGGTGGGGCTGACGATCGATCCCGACACCCCGATCAAGCACCTGGGCGTGGGCCAGCAGCAATTGGTAGAAATCGCGAAGGCGCTTTCCAAAAACGTCCGGCTGCTGATTCTGGATGAGCCGACCTCCGCGCTCAACGAGACCGACTCCGCGAACCTGCTTGAGCTCATGCGGGGCCTGAAAAGCCGGGATATCACCTGTATCATGATCTCACACAAGCTCAACGAGATCGCGGCGATCGCCGACGCCGTCACCGTCATCCGCGATGGCCGCACGGTCGAAACGTTCTATGTTGAAGCGGGACAAATTGATGAGGACCGCATCATCCGCGCCATGGTAGGGCGCTCCATCGAAAACCGCTTTCCCACCCACGAATCGCATCCCGGCGAGGTGATCTTCGAGGTGTCCGACTGGCGTGTGGAAGACCCCAATATTCCGGGCCGGATGATCTGCAAGGACTCCAGCTTCTTTGTCAGAGCCGGAGAGATCGTCGGCTTTGCCGGCCTGATGGGCGCGGGAAGAACAGAGCTGATGCGGTCCATCTTTGGCCGAAACTACGGCGTGTACCTGGGCGGCTCTATCAAAATCCGGGGGAAAGAGATTCGCGTCACCTCAGTTGCCTCCGCCATCCGTCAGGGCATCGCCTATGTTCCCGAGGATCGCAAGACCTTGGGGCTCAACCTGCTGGACAGTATCCGCATCACCACCGTGTCGGCAAACCTAAGGGGCATTCTGCGCGGCAGACTCCTTGATTTGGATAAGGAATTTCAGGTTGCCGAACACTACCGCGACTCCTTAAATGTCAAGACGCACAGCGTGAACAGCGGCGTGACCACCTTGTCCGGCGGGAACCAGCAAAAGGTTGTTTTGGGCAAGTGGATGTTTACAGAGCCGGATGTTTTGATTCTTGACGAGCCTACCCGCGGGATCGACGTTGGCGCCAAGTACGAAATCTATCGCCTGATTCAGCATCTTGCGGATCAGGGGAAAGCAGTCATCATCATTTCCTCCGAGCTGCCTGAGCTGCTGGGTATATCGGACAGAATCTACACCGTCTTTGAGGGGAGCATCACAGGCGTGTTGGACCGTCAGGACGCCGATCAGGAAAAACTGATGAGAATGATGACAAATACCTCCAAATTGGAATCTAACGCGGAAAGGACAGAAATGCTTTATGAGGTATCTTAAGAAAGTACTTGGCGGCGGATTGCGGCAGTACAGCATGGTGATTGCCTTAGTGGCGCTTACCATCATCTTTAATATTGCTTCGGGAGGGAGAATGATCACCTCCTCCAACTTTCAGAACCTGATTTCCGGGAATGCGTATGTGCTGGTGCTGGCGATCGGAATGCTGATGGTGATCGTGATCGGACAGATCGATCTGTCCGTCGGTTCAGTGGCCGGATTCGCGGGAATGGTAATGGCCCTTTCCGCGCGGGATTTCGGCTTGCCGTGGTGGCTCGCGGTGCTCCTCGCACTCGCGATCGGTGCGGCCGCCGGCGCGTGGCAGGGGTTCTGGCTCGCGAAGCTCGGGATTCCCGGTTTTATTACAACACTCGGCGGCATGATGATTTTCCGCGGCGGCGTCATCTGGATTTCAAGGTCCATCTCGGTGCCGGCACCGCAGGAGCTCAAGGTGTTCGGTTCGGGATATTTGCCCGACTGGGGCCCTGCTACAGGAATAAATAACTCGACTCTGCTGCTGGGGATCATCGCGATCGTCGCTTTCGCCTTTGCGCAGCTGCGCGGGCGTACGCGTTCGGCCAACCTGACCGGAAAAACAGAGGAGCTTTGGCCGGTGGTGGTTCGGATTGTTCTGGTCGGTGTGATCATCGGTTACTTAACCTGGGTTTTCGGCACTGGCCGCCCCGGCACATCCTTCCCCGTACCGGGCCTGATTCTCGTGATTTTGATCATTATCTATCACACGATCACCCAGCGCACTAGATTTGGCCGGCATATCTATGCTGTCGGCGGCAACAAAACCTCGGCTGCATTGTCTGGCGTCAATGTCCAGAAAACCTATTTCCTCACGATGCTCAATATGTCCCTGCTTGCGGCTTTGGCCGGAATCATGTTTGTGGGCAGATCGACCGCAGCAGGTCCGTCGGATGGTACCGGATGGGAGCTCGACGCCATTGCGTCGGTCTTTATCGGCGGCGCGGCTGTTTCGGGTGGTGTCGGTACCGTTTTTGCCACAATGATCGGTGGACTGGTGATGGCCGTTCTCAACTCCGGGCTGATGCTCATGGGCGTTGGCGCTGACCGCACTCAGGTCATTAAGGGCCTGGTGCTGCTCGCTGCGGTTGCTTTCGATGTGTTCAACAAGCAGCAGGGCCGCCCCTCCATTACAGGAAGACTGTTTCCCACAAAGGAAGGCAAACTCCAGGATGGCGAACCTCAGAAAGGTACCCCTGCCAGCAGCGATTCCTGACAGACTGATGGCCGGGCCTTGCATATTAGTCGACGGACTTAAAACAGGAGGTTAATATGAAAACGAAAAAGCGTCTATCTCTGTTACTCGCAGCAGCACTTACCATGACAACAGCACTGACCGGCTGCGGCGGAACACAGCAAACTACTTCTTCCGCTGCGCCTGCACCCGCCTCTTCCACCCCCGCTGAATCCGGCGCCGCCGGATTCGCAGCAGACGCAACCATCGGCGTTGCACTGCCCTGGCTGGGCACCCAGAACTGGAAAGAAGCGGATGAGATGTTCCGGGCCCAGCTCGAAGCTGCGGGCTTCAAGGCAATCGTCCAGCACGCTGACAACAAGGTTCCCCAACAGCAGCAGCAAATCGAGTCTATGATTCAGAACGGCGCTAAAGTGATCGTCGTCGGCCCTGTCGACGGTTCTCAGCTCGGAGCGGTTCTGGAAGAAGCGAAGGCGGCCGGCATCAGCATCATCGGCTATGACCGCCTCATCGAGAACACCACCGGCATCGACGGCGTGGTGCAGTTCGGCAGCATCAAGACCGGCGAACTGCAGGGGCAGGCTCTGCTCGACGGACTGGCTGCTCAGAAGGGCAAGGGTCCTTACAACATCGAATTGTTCGGCGGCGGACCTGCCGACCCGAACGCTCCCAACTTCTTCAAAGGCGCTATGAAAGTCCTCCAGCCCAAGATCGACGACGGTACGCTGGTTGTCGTTTCCGGCCAGACCGATTTCACCCAGTGCGCTACCATGGATTGGGATAACTCTAAGGCCCAGGCCCGTATGGATTCCCTCCTCTCCGGCTTCTACTCCAATAAGGAAATCGACGGCGTTCTCTCTCCCAATGACGGAATCGCCCGCGCGATCATCACCGCATCCGAGCAGGCCGGCCAGAAGATTCCCGTTGTTTCGGGCCTTGACGCTGAGAACGAGTCTGTTGAGTGGATTTGGTCCGGCAAACAGTATTCTACCGTAGCCAAACCGACCGATGTTCTGGTAGGCAAAACGATTGAGATCATCAAGTCGCTGCAGGCTGGCAAAGGAATGCCCGCCCCCGATACAACCGTAGAAAATGGCAAGAAAGACGTCGGCGTCTATGAACTGGCTCCGATCGTTGTCACCAAGGAAAATGCAAAAGAAGTATTCGCGAATGATTCCGGCCGTATGGCTCTCCTGAAATAAGCAATCCGAAGAACCTGTATTGGCAAGTGAGAAATACCGCTAAGATGATTCTTTCAGGATACGAATACAGGTTCTGAGCTCTTGCAAAGGGGACGGCGGAGGATATTCCTTTGCCGTCCGATTTGCAGACGCGAAAATTCCTGCTGAATGGAACATTCATATGAAATTGTAGTTGATGTGAAATGACATTGCTTTGGACGCGGTGATGAAATCGCTGGAGAAAGCAGTGGGAACATAATTGAAATCAGCACTCCTTTTGTGCTAAAATAAGACAAGAATTTTCATTGGTAATTCGTATTTAAGAAGCTCGGCGGAAAATTCATCGCCAAAATGGTTGTTTCGAGCTGTGAAAGCAGGTTCTAAGCTTGGTGTTTATAATGCGGTAATCATGGCGTTCATGGAAAAGCCAGGGCAAACCAGCGACAAAATGTTCACACGCCACGCAAATATTGAGTGTAGCCTGAGAGCCATAGTCAAACAACTTAAAAATGAACATTCATTTTTCAAGCAGTGGGTTTTGTCCGAGGGCACGCAAGGCGTGCATTTGACGGTGCAGTCGGAGCAATGGCCGCTGCTTGTGGGCTTCTGTGGCGAAACCGCTGCAGACTTCAAAGAGACTGCTGCTTTTTTGAAGTTGCTCGACTACAAATTTTTTTCGGGAGTGATTGAATGTTCGATATAGTCGCGTTGGGTGAGCTACTGATTGACTTTACATACCACGGCAGAAGCGAAAACGGGATGCGCCTGTTTGAGCAGAACCCCGGCGGCGCGCCTGCGAACATGCTTTGTGCCGCTTCGAATTTAGGATCAAGCACTGCGTTTATCGGCAAGGTAGGCAGGGATATGCACGGGGATTATCTGCGCAGGGTGCTGGAAGAAAAGGGCGTCGATACCGGCGGACTGATCAGCGCGGAGGATGTGTTTACGACGCTTGCGTTTGTTGAGCTGTCTGAAACGGGCGAGCGCAAATTCTCGTTTGCACGCAAGCCCGGTGCAGACACCTGTCTTACAGCGTGCGAGGTGAAGCGTGAGTTGTTAGAGGGGTGCAGGATTTTCCATTTTGGTTCCCTCTCACTGACCGATGAGCCTTCGCGTTCTGCCACAATAGAAGCGGTGAAAGCCGCAAAAAAAGCCGGGGCAATCATCTCTTACGACCCGAACTACCGTGCGCCGCTCTGGAAAAGTGAGGACGAAGCCACCGAGATCATGCGAAGCGTCCTTCCTTTTGCGGACATTGTCAAAATCAGCGACGAGGAAGTCGGGCTGATCACGGGCGAATCTTCTCCCGAGGCTGCCGCCGGGTGCCTTTTTCAAAAAGGAATTTCCTGTGCGGTCGTCACGCTTGGCAGCAACGGCGCCTATACCGCAGTGGAAGGCGCGTCTGCGCTCGTTTCTGTTCCCGATGTTCCGGTGGTTGACACCACAGGCGCCGGGGATGCTTTCTGGGGTGGCTTCCTTTATCAGCTGGCCATGAGCGGGCTTCGCCCCAATGAGCTCGGCGAAGCACAGCTCCGGGATTTTACCGAATTTGCCAACGCGGTCGCCACACTGTGCGTTCAAAAGCGCGGGGGGATACCGGCGATGCCCACAATCAACATGGTCAGGGATTTTCTTGACCGAAAAGAGGGATGACGATGAAACGCAGCGAGATTAACAAAGTGCTGATGGAAATGGAGGCTTTCATAAAGGAATACCGCTTTGCCCTGCCGCCTTTCTGTCACTTTACGCTGGAGGACTGGAAGTCCAAAGGACATGACTACGACGAAATCCGCGACAACATGCTGGGCTGGGATATTACCGACTACGGTCTGGGCGACTTTGGCAAAGTCGGCTTTTCGCTGATTACCATCCGCAACGGCAATTTTGCCATGAAGGACAAATACGCCAAGACCTACGCCGAAAAGCTGCTCTATCTGCGGGAGGGCCAATATGCCCCTATGCACTTTCACTGGAGCAAGATGGAGGATATTATCAACCGCGGCGGCGGCAATGTTCTGATCCGCGTCTACAACTCCACCCCCGGCGAGGGGCTGGACGAGATCGGGGAAGTGCACGTCCACATGGATGGCCGGGAACTGACGGTCCCTGCGGGAACACAGGTGCGCCTGATGCCGGGCGAGAGCATCACCATACAGCCCTATTTATACCACGACTTTTCAGTGGAGGAAGGCACGGGACCGGTGCTGTTGGGCGAGGTGAGCCAATGCAACGATGACAATACCGACAACCGCTTTCTGAAGCCCATTGGCCGTTTTCCCGCCATTGAGGAAGACGAGCCGCCCTACCGTTTGCTCTGCAACGAATACCCAAAGCCGTAAGATCGAGGGAAAGATCAGTAATACAAGGGGCGCAGCATAAATGGAGCGGTCTCTTAAGAAGATCAATCCAAAAGAGTGAAACGTGGGAATTTGAATAGGAACGATACATACCGCAGCTATTGCAACAGTAGTTGCGGTTTTTCTGTTTGTATATGGTTTTGTTTTTTTAAAATATTTAAAGACATCGAAAAATGAGAATCATCATGTTATAATGAAAAAATAATTTTACAAAAAGGCCAAACTGAAGTGGAGGAACTTTTGAAAATATCCCCTTGCTTCAAGGGAAACCGGATGCCGTAGCGGTAAAAATTATAAATACTAGACATGCGGAATGCTGTAATGAAATTTCAGCCATTAGAATCTGGTTTCGAAATCAGTGCATGTATTACTCTAGATATAGCTATATGTTTGCAGCCTATGAGTCTTAAATAATATATTAATATGTTTGGTTTGACGGCATCATCAGGTTCAATCGGTATCTTTTTTGAATTCTCAGTGGATATGGAAATGCAGTACTTCTGCAACATTTTATATGAATAATTGAAGAGATATTATTATTTGGGGATTTTTGAGGTGCTACTTATGGAAAGCAAAGATTTACAAAAAGAAAAGAAAATAGTGTTTAGTGAAGAAATCGACAGTAAAATATCTGGATTTTCTTTAGTCCTTGCATTTTTATCAATTGGTATATTCCTACTTGTTTTTCCTGATTACTTTGGAAATACTCTTGCCTCTAGAATAATCCGATGGATATTTATTTGTATGGGTATACTCGGATTTGCTGTTGAATTTTCAAAATCGAAGCATACTGCAATCAAAGGATTTGACGATTTCATTCTAGGATGTGTTTTGATCGCTCTTTGGGTTTTACTGTTCCTTTGGGCTAATATATGGTGGGTAAATATTATAAGTTTCTTCATATTATTCATAGGAACTTATGGCCTATATCAAGGAGTTATGAAGATAATATATTCAGCCTCAATAGTAATTAAAGGAAAGCAGGAAAGTAAACGGGAGGTTTCTAGCAATATTATACTTTTCTTAACTAAATTGGCGAGCTTAGTATTGGTTGTGATTCAAATAATAAAAGCTGTAGGCGTTAGATAAAAACAAAAGTATAGATGACAAATCAAATGAAATATTCATTTTTACCCTGTATCACACAAAACCGCTCGTTTTACTTTTCTGGCGATTCAACTTATAGATACATGTATTACCGCAGTACACTTTAGAAACAAATTCTTTATCAAAACAAACCCAGAATTGCGGGGGATATGGATGATTCTTTCCAACATCAATATGGCGACAATTTTGATCGTTCTTGTGTTTGGCCATCTTTTAACGGGCGCGCTTATCATTGCTTATACCCATCAACAAAACAGAAGCAAAGCGGTCAATATGTTTTTGCTTTCCAAATTGCTGCAACCGGCCGCATGGGTCATGCTTGGCCTGAGAGGCATGATACCCAGCATGGTCTTAGTAGCTGTCGGCAATTCAACCTTATTTACAGGCGCGGCGCTGGAGCTGATTGCTCTTATGATCATCAAGAGAAATTACACCGAAAAAGTAAAAAGGCGTTATACTGCCCTGCTGATTTGCTGCATCGCCGTATTTATTGGGGCGACGGCTTATGGTTTTCCGGAGAACGTCAGGATCACATTTGCCTCCTCCATCACAGCGCTCTTAATGATATTTCCCGTGTATAAGCTTTTTACAGATCAGAAAGCTTCCACGCTGCAAAAGGTAATCGCCGCTCTTTACAGCCTTACCATACTGTTTTTGATATTCCGCGCAGTTGCGGCACTCACGACAGATTTGGATATGAACTTAGCATCGACAAGCATTTTCAACACCTGGCTGTTTTTGCTGCTCTACATTGTGATGCTTGCGGGAAGTACTGGGTTCATCCTTCTGGATAAAGAAAAGCAGGATCTTGAGCTGCTGAAAGCCGCCTCTTTTGACGGGCTGACAAACATACTGAACCGAAAGACTTTCATATCGCGTTCAAAAGAGCTGATTTCCCTATGCCTGAGGAAGCAGGAGAAAATCTCATTCTTACTGATTGATATTGACGACTTTAAAAAAATCAATGATAAGTATGGGCACTTTGTAGGCGATGCCGTATTACAGGATTTTGCAGATACCCTGAAAAAGCAATTGAGGGATTACGATCTGTTCGGCAGATATGGCGGAGAAGAATTTGCCATATTGCTTCCTGGGGCAGATGAAAAAGCGGTCCAAGAGGTTGCGGAGCGGCTGAGGTCGACGATAGAGAATTCGTCCGTAGATGCCGGCTCTAACATAAAGTACACGATAAGCGTAGGCTTTTTCAGCATCCTTCCGGGCGAAGAAACAGATATCGATATGCTCTATAAGCTTTGCGATCAGGCTCTTTATCTGGCAAAATCCCAGGGGAAAAATTGCTGCAGAAGCGCGGCAGAGATATGATATAAGATGACTTGAAAGATATCTTTGATTTCAATCATTCTTCTTTTACTAAAGTTTTTATGGTTACAATCTTAATAAAAGAAATACAGCGGGTAATGGAATGAATGTTCATTCCATTACCCGCTGTATTTTATAGGAAGGTTACTGAGAAAGTGAAAAAGACGATAAACAGACAGCCGCCCGGAAAGAAACGTCAGGATTCATTGGGGGGAGGAATTTCATACCACTCTATGTTTCAATTGATCTATACATAGTTCCCTTCTTTGAATATTCTCTGGCGAATCCCTGCCACAAAACGGGATAGCGCGAAAGCTCCTGATTATTAAATGATGTCTTCCTTGCATGAGGGAGTATGGGTAAGGGAACACAAGCGTTCAGTTTACGTATGCCATACCTGAAGTGATTTCATTGAAGATGTCCTGATTTAAAAAACAGAATAAATGGGATAGACATTTTTTTCCTTTTGAAATATATTTAACTAAATAGTTAATTAAGGAGCTGGAACGCATGCCCGGAAAAGAAAACAGTCAGGAAAGGCGGCAATGGATTCTCGATGCCGCTTTGGAGGTGTTCTACGAATTTGGGTTTGACGGCGCCCGAGTGGATGAAATCGCGAAAAGAGCGGGTGTGAACCAAGCTCTGATCTATTACTACTTTAAAAGCAAAGAAGAGCTTTATTTGGAGCTGATCAATCAGAACGTCGATGAGATGATTCAGGAAAAGAAAAACTCGGTCGGCGCAGCCAATACAGAAGAGTTATATAATATTGATATTTATAATGCGGACGTGATCAAAAGGCTTGTGGATCACGTAATGAGAATCGCAAAGGAAAAAGAAAAGATATTCAGCATCATTCTGGGGGAACTTTTCAGAAATTCTCGCCGCAAAAACAACAGCAGCGAAACATTTAAAATTTTGCTGCATTCCATCGACGTATCCAGGAAGGGGATGCGGGAGTTAGGGATCGACGAGACGCAGATTGAACGGCAACTTATCAAGGCCATATTTTTTGCGAGCCTGCCGGTACTCACCTATACTACCCTGGGGGATAGGCTGGCGGAGGATTATGGGCTGAAAAAGGAAATGATGCAGGAAGTTCTTACGGAGCAGATCTATCATTTTTCGAAAGAATACGTGGAATTCATCAAGGAGTACAACCAAGGGGCCAAAAGCGCCGGGAAACAGGGGCTTTCTTCTTCCGGCGGCTGATAAAGGGAGGAATCGCATTTGGAACCAATCATTTCCGTCAAGGACGTCGTAAAAGAGTATGTGATGGGGGAAGTGAAAATCCGGGCCGCAGACGGAGTTTCCTTTGAGGTGAACCGGGGGGAGCTGGTGATCGTTCTCGGGCCCAGCGGCGCCGGGAAAAGTACGGTTCTCAATATTTTGGGCGGCATGGATTTTCCCACCTCGGGGGAGGTATGGGTCAACGGAAAGGATATTTCAAAGTTCAATAAAAATGAGCTGACGATGTACCGGAGAAAGCATGTCGGCTTTGTGTTTCAGTTCTATAACCTGATGCCGAACCTTACCGCTCTGGAAAACGTTGAAATCGCCGCCCAAATCTGCGACGATCCCATGAATTCCACCACAGTGTTGACGGAAGTGGGGCTTGGGGAAAGAATGGCCAACTTTCCGGCGCAGCTTTCCGGCGGCGAGCAGCAGCGGGTTTCCATCGCAAGGGCGGTCGCCAAGAACCCCACGCTGCTTCTTTGCGACGAGCCTACCGGTGCGCTGGATTATATGACCGGAAAATCCATTTTAAAGCTGCTGCAGCATGTGAACCGCGAGTTTGAGAAAACCATAATGATCATCACCCACAACAGCGCGCTCGCCCCAATGGCGGATAAGGTGGTCAGAATCAAAAACGGGAAGGTAGAAGCGGTGGAAAGGAACGAAGCCCCGGTTCCGGTAGAAAGGATTGAATGGTAATGTGGATTTTTTTGAAAAAATTCTACCGCGATCTGGGGGAATCGAAGGGGCAGTTTCTGTCCGTTCTGGCCGTAGTCATGATCGGCGTCATGTTTTATACCGGGATGAATACCGCGCTGATGGGTGTTGAGGGAGCCGGGGAAAAATATTTTAGCGAATATCGGCTGGCGGATATCTGGAGCACCGTCATCCGCGCTCCGGAAGGGGCGGTGGATCGGATTCGGTCGATCCCCGGGGTGAAAACGGCACAGGGCAGAGTCGTGCGCGACGCGAGAATCGACATTCAGGACAGAAACGCGATCGTCAGGCTGATTTCCCTTCCCGAGCAAAGAGGGGAAATCCTCAATGATATCCTGCTGACCTCCGGCAGCTATTTCTCGCCGGAAGCCGGAAACCAGTGCATCGTATCAGAAAAATTTTTCAAGGCCAACGGTCTTGTGATGGGGCAGACGATCGAACCAATCATCAATGGCAGCCGCGTCAAGCTGCGGGTGGTGGGCACGGCGAAAAGCCCCGAATATACCTATGAGCTCCGGGAGGCTGGCGATCTGATTCCCGACCCCAAAAAATTCGGCCTGGTCTATGTGAAAAAGTCCTATCTTCAGACCGTGCTGGATATGCAGGGCACGGTTAACGACATCAATGTGCTGCTGGATCAGAACGGTGACGCAAAGGCCGTAAAGGAAAAAATGAAAGAGATGCTCAAACAGTATGGAGAGAGCAGCACAATAGAAAAAAAGGATCAGCTCAGCTACAGTATGTTCAGTTCCGATGTGGATGGACTCAAGTCGATGGGAACGAGCTTTCCCATGCTGTTTTTCATCGCGTCGGCGGTGATCATCTATATCACGATGACAAGAATGATCGAGAACCAGAGAACGCTGATGGGGGTTCTCAAAGCGCTTGGCTACAGCGATTGGGACATCATGCTCCACTACGAAACGTATCCTCTCATGGTCGGGCTCCTGGGGAGCGTGATCGGGTCGCTGATGGGGATTTTTGTGGTCGGCAGCGCCATGATGGATCTTTACAATACATACTACAATCTCCCGATCGGCGGTGCCGTGATCCACTGGGATCTGGTGCTGCCGGCCTCTTTGCTGGCCCTGTTTTTCTGCGTGGTAGCGGGCTACAACGCGTGCAGAAAAGAGCTGCGGCTGATGCCGGCCGAATCCATGAGGCCCAAAGCCCCCGCTTCCGGCAGAAAGATTCTTCTGGAAAATTGGAAGCTGTTCTGGAAGAGCATCAATTTCAGCTGGAAAATCATCATCCGGAACATTTTTCGGTATAAAAAGCGCTCCGCGATGGCCTCTGTAGGAATCATCTTTTCCACCGTGCTGATCCTGATGGCGATGGGCTTTCAGAATTCCGTCGATTACCTGATGGATATCCAGTTTCGGGAAATTCAAAAATTTGATCTAAAAGTCAGCTTTTCAAAAATATTGGATGCCAGCGCACTGAATGATGTGCGGAGCATCGACCACATCAAATCGGCAGAACCGGTTCTGGAAAGCGGGATGGAGATCACCAGCGGGTGGAGGAGAAAGGACATCGGCATCATTGCGCTGGACAGCGGGTCACAGCTGTATGGGGTTCTGGATGCCGAGGGGAGGCGGGCGGTCATTCCAAAGGAAGGGATTTTGCTGCCGAAGCGCCTGATGGATACGCTAGGAGTGAATGTTGGGGACAGGGTGTTCCTGCGCTCGTTTTACCCGGGCAAAAATGAGGAAATCGATAAACGGCCGGTGATCATCCGGGGAAACACCATGGAGCTGCTGGGACAAAGCGCGATCTGCAGCACGGAATATCTGGATTACCTGCTCCGCGAAGGGACTGTGATCAATGCGGCATATGTCCGGCTGGAGGATCTGGAGCATGAAAAAGAGGTTGTTCGGGAGTTAAAGGACAGGATGAATGTCAACACCGTGCAGTCAAAGGCGGAGATCGTTTCCAATATGGAGCAGACCATGGGTACCATGAACAGTATGATCCTCATCATGATCCTAGGTGCGGGCGTTCTGACCTTCGCGGTGATTTACAACATTACTAATATCAATATTTTTGAGCGCAGGCGCGAAATCGCGACACTTTCGGTCTTGGGCTTTACGACGGGCGAACTGAAAAGCCTGGTGTTTTATGAGAATTTCTTTCTCAGTGCTTTCGGCGTTCTCGTCGGTCTTTTGCCGGGGAAGCTGCTGACCCAAGCAGTCCTTAACATGTCGGCCACTGAAACGATGTGGTTTCCGGCGGTTTTGAATCCCTCCAGCTATTTCATCACCGCGCTGCTGGTCGGCATTTTTACACTGACGGCCAATTTACTGCTGGGGAAAAAGGTTCGGGATATCGATATGGTGGAATCGCTCAAGAGCGCGGAATAAATGGATGGGATCATCTCATTGTATAGGGGGTTGGGAAATCATGAAAAAGAAAAAATTATTACTGTTAGGGATCGGCGTTGTGGCGGCTGCAGCTTTGTCGACGCTGTATTTTTCCGATCAGGGCACCGAAGTACCTGTCGCAGTCGCTCAAAAAGCGGAGATCCGCAAATATGTGGAGGATATCGGCACCGTAAAATACAAGGAGCTTCGGAACGCCAGCGTCGAGGGGAGCGGCCTGATTCAGGAGATTCCCGTCGATGTGGGGCAGCAGGTCAAGCGGGGAGACCTGCTTTTGTCCATGGAGAAAGCGGATTTACAGCTTCAGCTCGAGAATCAGGACGCAAGGATCCAGGAAATAAAAGCTACCTTTCAGGGCAGAAGCGACGTAAAAAATTACGCGAGCAGCATTGAAAAGCTGAAGCTCGCGGTCACGGCGGCGGAGGATGCGTATGCGCTGGCGACAGACGACTATCATTATGCAAAGCTTCTTGCGGATCAGGGTGCGTTGAGCGCAAAGGAGCTGAAGGCGAAGGAAACGGCCATGAAGAGCGCGCAGGCTCAAATTGAGAGCGCCAAAATCGACCTGGAGCAGATGCAGGCGAATACCCCCGCAAGCGTAAAGGCGGTTTATAACGCGCAGCTGCAGCAGGCGGAGCTGAGCCGGGAAAGCCTATCCCGCAGTCTGGAAAAGCAGGAAATCAGATCGCCCATAGACGGGGTGATACTGGAAAAAAAGGTGGAAGTGAATACGGTCGGCGCCCCGGGAACCGTTGCGTTCGTGATTGCGAATGTAGATAAAATGGAGCTGGAGACCTATATTTTGGCAGATGATGCGGTCAATATCCAGCTGGGGGATGAGACCGAAATCATCGACAGATCAGAAAACAGGCAGACGACGACAGGCAAGGTGGCGGCAATCGCGCCGAGCGCCGTGGAGATGACCTCTTCTCTGGGCGTCAATCAGAAAAGAGTGAAGGTGACCATAGAACCGTCCGGCCCGCTCCCGCAGATGAAACAGGGGTACGAGGCGGATATCCGAATCATTACCCAAAAGAAAGACGATGTGCTGACAGTGCCGCTTGCTGCCGTATTCGACTATGAGGACAAAAGCTGCGTCTTTGCCATACAGGACGGGAAAACAGTGATCAGGGCGGTGAAAAAAGGAATTCAGGATCAGGAATCTGTGGAAATTCTGGAAGGGCTGAAGGAAGGGGAAACGGTGCTGTCGGAACCGGATGTCAGCATCAAAGAAGGGATGAAGGTAAAACCGAATCCATTTAAAACCTAAATGCTTTTGCAGAAACAGTGCCGAAAAGAAACGGCCAAAGTGATTTCGGGAGGGAAAATACATGAAAAAATGGATTGCATTTCTGCTGACAGCTGTTTTGGCAGCGAGTTTGCCGATCCCCGCTTTTGCGGAGGAAGCGACACCGGCCGCGCCGAACCCGGCGGCGGAGGTTTCCATGAATACGATTCAGACCATTATGGAGGACTACAGCCTGGAGCTGCAAAACCTGCTGAACAACCTCAAAATTGCCAAGGAGAAAAAAGAAGATCCAGATTACTACAACCTGTCGGAGGATGCCGCGAAGTACCAGTATAAATTGGCACAAAAAGAGTACGACAGTAAGGTGCAAAATACGGTGCTGAACGCAAAGCTGGCTTACCTTGCCTACTGCGCGGACAGCGAGCGCCTTACCGAGGCGCAGACGGCCGCGGACAACGCCCAAAAAGCATGGGGGACCGCATTGCAGGCGTTTTCTTTGGGCTATACTTCGCAGAAGGAGGTCGACTCTCTTCGGCAGCAGGCGGATCAGGCGAAGAGCACGCTGACCCAGCTGAGCGATCAGCTCACGCAGAAAAAAGCGGTCCTGCGCATGCTGCTGAATCTGCCGAGGGATATTCCGATGAATGTCAGTCCGCTTTCGGCCACGGATTTGGATTTTAACGAGATTGCGGCCGTTGATTATGGCGCAGACGTGATCGAGATGTGGAGAAACAGCGAGAAAATCAAGGCGGCAAGGCTGACCTATGATTATACAGAGGAAAATTACGATACGGATTATGAGCTGGACAACGCGGAGATCGCGCTCCAGCAGGTGCGGGCCTCCGAGCAGGTGACATTTCAAAAGCTGTACGATGCACTGAAAAATTCCTACACGGTTTATCAGCAGAATCTCATCAGTGTACAGCAGAAGGGAAACGAACTTGCGCTGGAACAGCAGGCCTTTTTGCTGGGTTACTCCAGCCAGAAGGCGTTGGACGGAAAGACACAGGAATTAAGGGTGCTCCGCAGTGCTCTTGCTGATAGCCTGAGCGCGATGCTTTCCAATTATTTGAGCTATACCAATATGAAAAACGGCTATTCAGCGGGAAGCTGAACTCATAAAGCCAAGGCAGGAAAAATGGAAAGGTGTCACAGGCGGCATATGATCTCCTGTGGCACCTTTTGGGCAAAAAGAAAGACATCCGGATTTGTTGGCCCGGATGTCTTTCTTTTTCTATAGAGGAGATAAGATGGCGAAATCTGTTTTGTCTCATCAACACAAAGAATACAAATGCACCCGGCAAAGCGTATCGCTCAATTCAGGCTGTTTGATTCCACGGGATTCTGCTGTATGTATTGGTCCATTGCTTCCGCCGCTTTTCTTCCGGCACCCATAGCGAGAATGACCGTGGCAGCGCCGGTAACCGCATCCCCTCCCGCGTAAACACCCTTTCGGCTTGTTTCACCCGTTTCTTCCTGAGTGATGATGCAGCCGTGCCTGTTTACCTCAAGACCATCCGTCGTTTTTCTAATTAGGGGATTTGGAGAGGTTCCCACCGCAATGATCGCAGTGTCGATGTCGAGGAAAAACTCGCTTCCCTTCTGCGCGACAGGCCGGCGGCGGCCGGATGCGTCGGGTTCCCCAAGCTCCATTTTGACACACTCCACACCCCTTAGCCAGCCGTTTTCATCCCCGATAAAACGAATCGGATTGGTCAGCAGATTGAACTGTACACCTTCTTCCATGGCGTGCTCCACTTCTTCCTGCCGGGCCGGCATTTCTTCCATACTGCGGCGGTAAATGATCGATACGGACTCCGCGCCGATTCTCAGCGCGCTTCTCGCGGCATCCATCGCGACATTGCCGCCGCCCACGACAGCCACGGATTTTCCTTTCAGAATGGGAGTCCCATAATCCGGAAGATAAGCCTTCATCAGATTGATTCTGGTCAGGTACTCGTTGGCGGAATATACTCCGTTCAGGCTTTCTCCCTCGATCTGCATAAAAGAGGGCAGCCCTGCCCCAGAACCGATGAACACCGCCCGCATTCCCTGCACAAACAGCTCATCCACAGAGATCGTTTTGCCAATGACAATATCTGTCTGAATCTTTACTCCCAATTTCTTCAGATTTTCAATCTCGTACGCCACGATCTTTTTCGGGAGCCGAAACTCGGGGATGCCGTAAATCAGTACGCCGCCCGGCTGGTGAAGCGCCTCGAATACCGTGACCTCATATCCTCTTTTTGCCAGTTCACCGGCACAGGTCAGGCCGGAAGGCCCCGCCCCCACAACAGCTACCGGAATGCCGTTCGACTCTACGGCTTCTGTTTCTTCTGAAAAGTGCTGCATGTGGTAATCTGCCGCAAACCGTTCCAAACGCCCGATCGCGACCGGTTCCCCTTTGATGCCCCGCACACATTTTGCTTCACATTGCGACTCCTGAGGGCAGACCCTGCCGCAGACAGCGGGGAGCGCGTTTGTCTCGCGAATGGTCTGATAGGCGGCCTCGTATTCGCTGCTTTTCAACTGACTGATAAATTCAGGGATCTTGACGCCGACGGGACAGCCGGCAATGCATGGCTTGTGTTTGCAGTTCAGGCATCTCTGCGCTTCTTCCAGGGCCATTTCTACGGTGTATCCCAAAGCGACCTGTTCAAAATTGTTTTTCCGGATATCCGGGGCCTGAACAGGCATCTCTGTTTTTTTTATTGTGACCGGCATCTTACTGAACTCCTTTCATCAGACGGCATTCCATCGCATGCGACCGTTCCTTTTCCTCGCCGGAATACAGCTTGCTGCGGCGGATCGCCTCGTCAAAGTCCACCAGATGCCCATCAAAGTCGGGGCCGTCCACACAAGCGAACTTCGTTTGGCCGTCCACCGCGATCCTGCATCCGCCGCACATGCCGGTGCCGTCGATCATGATCGGGTTCATGCTGACGATGGTTTTGATGTGATATGGCCCTGTGACGGCACATATCGCCTTCATCATGACCAGGGGGCCAATGGCGATCACGGCATCATACTGATTTCTTTCCTCGATCAGCCGACTGAGCACATCGGATACAAATCCTTTTGTTCCATTGGAACCATCATCTGTTGTACAGAAATATCTGGTGCTGGCCTTTTTGAACTCCTCTTCCAAAATAATGAGCTCTTTGCTGCGAAAGCCGGTCACCACATCCACATGGGCCCCCAGCCCGAACAGCTTTTTTGCCTGAGGATAAGCAATCGCGCAGCCGACACCGCCGCCGATGACCGCGACTTTTCCCAGACCCTCCAGATGAGACGCGGTGCCAAGGGGACCTACGAAATCCGCCAGATGCTCGCCCTCCTGCTTCTGTGCGAGGAGTTTGGTGGTAGCCCCTACGATCTGGAAAATGATCGTGACCGTACCCAACTCCCGATCATAATCCGCTATGGTCAACGGGATGCGTTCTCCCGTGTCGTCTACTCTCAAAATGATAAACTGCCCGGGCTGTGCTTTCTTTGCCACCAATGGAGCATCGATGACCAAAAGTACCACAGTAGGATTTAACACCTGCTTTTTGACAATTTGATGCATGGGTATTCCTCCAATGACTGTAACAGTGATTTGCGGTAATCAATTGATTTCCGGCAAAAGACTCTTGTCTGTTTTATTGTTATGATTGCGCGGGAAGCTGTCCAGCTGCAGCATTTTTAAAGGGACCATATAGTAGGGCAGATGTTTTTTCAGAAATGCTTTCAGGTCCTCTATTTCTATTTTGCAATTTGCGGTAAAATATCCACATAGGATATTGGTTCCGCCGCAATCGGTACACGCGGTAACGGCCGCTTCGGTGATCCCGGGATATTTCAGCATCGACAGCTCTACTTCATGGGATTCCACGCAATAGCCCCTGATTTTCAGCATCCAGTCTTTGCGGCATACAAATTGGAGATTACCGTCCGGAAGCTGTTTGACCAGGTCATTTGTTTTATACAGAATTCGATAGGGTCCTTCCTGAGTAAACGGATTTTGAATGAACTGCTCCGCGGTTTTTTCGGGATCGTTCAAATACCCTCTGGAAACCTGGGGGCCGGAAATACAGAGCTCTCCCGTTTCTCCTTCGGCGACCTCCTGATTGTTCTGATCCATCACATAGTACTTTAAGGAGCTTTTGATTTTTCCGATCGGGTAGCACACAGCTTCTTCCGTGATCACATAGCTGGAAACAAAGCTGCACAATTCGGAGGAGGCGTAGATGTTCCGTATCTGATACCGCCGCGGCTGAAGGTTGCGCGCCGCCTCGCTGCCCACAAGCAGGGTTTTCAGCGTCGTGTTGTCGGCGTCCAATTTTATGTATTTTGCCGCCATATGGGGCGGTAAAAAGGTGATGGTGATTTGATGCTCGATATAATATTTTGCCAATGCCCGAATGTCTTTCCGAATCTCGCCCGGAACAATGTCTACGGTGGCCCCCAGCGCCAAAGGGGTAAAAATATCATTCAGAGCGGCCACAAAGCAAAAGTTTGCAAAGGCCCCGAAAATATCATTTTCATCCATTTCCAGTTCCGCGTAGCTGTTGATTAAGGCGGCCAGATTTTTGTGCTCGATCATAACCCCTTTTGGATTTCCCGTTGAACCGGAGGTATAGATGATCACCGCCAGGTCTTCCGAGGTGTGAGGCGGCGGGACACGGTGCTCCATGGCATCCAGGCGATCCATAAAATCTTCGGTGAGGATCAGGGGACATCGACAGTGCTCCGTTATGTATTCCAATCTTTCCGCCGGGTATAAGGAATCCAAAAACACAAAGGCGGCGCCGGCTTTTAAGACGCCGATCATAGCGGCGATGGAATCAATGGAACGTCCCATTTGAATCGCTACGATATCTTCATGGCCCACGCCTTTTCCTGCAATACACTGTGCAACCAGAGTGGATTTCTCATCCAGCTCCCGATAGGTCAGGGCTTGTTCCTTCCACACAACGGCTGTTTTATTCCTGTGTCTGGTTACCGCATCTTGAAACAGCTCACAAAACATCGGATCGCTTTTGTAATAAAAAGCTCCCAATTCTAATCTTCCTTTCTGTTTCAAATTTTGCGGGTCAGGCATGTCACCCGGACATGCCCGTTTTGTTCCCCGCAGTTCACCTGAGAGCAGCATCTTGAAAAAGTGCCGGAAATATCGTTTGATATAAAGTCCTGTATCCCTTTGAGCAATCCGTTTGCAATATTTCCGTCCCTGCCAGCCTTTTGTGCGGAAAAGCGTCGTCGCCCCGGCACAAAAGAAAGGGGGGCAGAGGGCTGTCTGATTTTATTTTACATATCTGTCGGCGGCAAGAAAAGCCTTAAGCAAATTCTTTTTCCTCGTTGTATTGCGTAAAGGCCTCAATCAGCATGGGAACCACTTCGTTTACGTCGCCGACAATACCGTAATCTGCGATGTCGAAGATCGGGGCCATCGGATTTTTATTGATCGCGATGATGATATCGGATTCGGACATGCCGGCCAGATGCTGAATCGCACCGGATATTCCGCAGGCAAAATAGATGGTGGGCTTGACCGTTGTTCCCGTTTGCCCGACCTGGTTGGCGTGGTCGATCCAGCCGGCGTCCACGGCTGCTCTGGAAGCGCCTACCGTGCCGCCCAGAACCTCCGCTAGCTGCCGGAGCATGGCAAAGCCGTCCGCGCAGCCCAATCCTTTTCCGCCGGAAACGATAAAGTTGGCGTCTACTAAAGAAACCATGTCTTTTTTATGCTTTACGATCTCGATGACCTCGGTTCTGATATCGGCCGGTTCCAATTGCATGTCGACCTGAATGATGGAACCCCTGTTATCGCTGTTTCTGGCGGCCTTTTCCATGACTCCCGGCCTTACGGTGGACATCTGCGGTCTGTGATCCGGGCAGACAATGGTTGCCATCAGGTTTCCGCCGAAAGCGGGACGCGTCTGCATTAATTTTTTATCCTCCGGGTCCACTTCCAGCTTTGTGCAGTCTGCGGTCAGCCCGGTATTGACTCTGGCCGCGATTCTCGGCGCAAGGTCTCTTCCGATGTGGGTCGCGCCATAAAGCACGATTTCGGGCTTGTATTCCTTGATCGCATCGGACAGCACTTTCGCATATCCGTCGGTTGTATAATACTCCAACAACGGACTTTCCGCCAGGTATACTTTTTCGGCGCCGTATTCGATCAGCTCGCTGGCCAGCGAAGCCACATTGCTGCCGATCAGAAAAGCACAGAGCTCAGAGCCGGTCTTTTCAGCGATCTTTTTGCCTTCGCCCAACAGCTCATAAACAACGGGAGTGATCGCGCCTTGCCTTTGTTCCGCGTATACCCATACATTTCGGTACTCATTTCTGTTTTCCATACGTAAGCCTCCGCTATATAATGTGTTGTTTCTGCAGGTTGTTGATCAGGTTGGCAACCTTTTCCCTGGCTGGGCCCTCAAGCATGACGCCTTTTCCCTTCGGGGCGGGAGTAAAGGACCGAAATACCTTCGTCGGGGATGCCTTGAGACCGACAATTTCTTTCTCTACCGGGGTGTCGTCGACGCCCCATACGGGAATCTCTTTTTTGTAGGCGTCGTAAATCCCTTTTACATTCATGTACCGGGGCTGATTCAATTCTTTCACCGCAGTGAGAAGCACGGGGGTTTTGACCCGAATCACCTCGTATCCATTCTCCAGCTGCCGTTGAACAGTCACGGTGTTTCCATCAATCTCAAAGCTCTGTACGTATGTAATCTGCGGCAATCCCAGCTTTTCAGCGATTTGAGGACCTACCTGTGCGGTGTCTCCATCGATCGCCTGACGCCCGGCAAAGATGATATCAAAGCTGCCCGCTTTTTTGATCGCCGCGGAAATGGTGTTAGAGGTTGCCCAGGTATCGGCGCCGCCAAAAGCCCTGTCGCTGACGAGAACAGCTTCATCCGCCCCCATGGCAAGGCATTCCCTGAGCATGTCGTCGGCCTGGGGAGGCCCCATGGACAAAACCGTCACTTTGACGTCCTCGTATTGATCCTTGAGCCGGAGCGCCTCTTCCAGCGCGTTGGCGTCGTCCGGATTCAGAATGCTCTCCACGCCTTCCCGAATCAGAGTCCCTTTCACCGGGTCGATTTTGACCTCGTTCGTATTGGGCACCTGCTTTGCGCAAACTAATATATTCATGTCGTTCCTCCTGTTTATTTCCCTAAAATATGCCCTGAAATAACCACCTTCTGGATTTCGGACGTGCCCTCATAGATCGATACGATTCTTGCGTCGCGGTACATTCTTTCAATATCGTAATCCTTGATGAATCCATATCCACCGTGCAGCTGCAGGGCCCTGTAAGTCACATCATTACACAAATCCCCGCAGTAATATTTGGCCATGGCCGCTTCCTGGGAATAAGGCTTTCCCGAATCCTTTTTCAGGGCGGCGTCATAGACCAGCAGTCGTCCGCATTGGATTTTGGTGGCCATGTCGGCAATCTCAAACTGCGTGTTCTGCAGACGGGAAATCGGCTTTCCGAATTGGATTCTTTCCTTTGTAAACTTTACGGCCTCATCGAGCGCTCCCTGGGCGATCCCCAGCCCCTGCGAGGCAACGGTGATTCTTCCTGAATCAAGGGTGGCCATGCAGATTTTAAAGCCCTGGCCCTCTCTACCCAGAAGGTTTTCTTTGGGGACCCTGACGTTCTCGAGAACGATGTCACAGGTTTTTGAGCCCCTGATCCCCAGCTTATCCTCAACCTTGCCCCGGGAAAAACCCTCCCAGGCTGCTTCTACGATGAAAGCGCTGATTCCGCTGACGCCTTTCGCTTTGGTATCGGTTTTTGCAAATACGGTAATGAAGTCGCAGACAGGGCCATTGGTGATGAAGCATTTTCTGCCGTTTAAAATATAATCATCGCCGTCCTTTTCCGCCGTGGTCACGATCGATGCGGTGTCGGACCCCGCCCCTGGCTCTGTGATGCCAAAGGAGCCGATCATGGTTCCTTCCGCCATGCCTCTCAAGTATTTCTGCTTTTGCTGTTCATTGCCGAACAGCATCAAAGGTGTGCCGGAAAGCGAGTTCGGCATAATCTGTGACACAGAAGAAGCGCATACCCTTGCAATTTCTTCTGTTACGATCGCATTGGATCTTGTGTCGCCGCCGCATCCGCCGTACGCTTCCGGAATGGTGACGCAATGAAACTTGCACTCAATGATTTTTTTCGCAAGTTCTTCGGGATAATGGCCCGTTTGGTCAATTTCTTTTGCGTAAGGAGCAATTTCATTTACGGCAAATTCCCTGACTAATTTTCTGAGCAGCTCGTGCTTTTTTTCAAACATATCCTTTCCTCCGTCCCGAATTCGCTGATTTTTGAAGCTGTGTGTACCTTGTTTCGAGCATTGTGTTTTCCTCCGTACCTTGTTGTGATAAATTCCCCTCGGTTGGATCAATCTCTTTTATTAGCAATAGATGTGCCAAATGGAAAACACGCTGAAACAGGCCGGAATCCCTGTTTTTGGGAGGAGCTAGAAAAGGGTTGTATATTACATACACATTAAACCGGACGCATCTTTCGAAAACTATATATTAAGTATACACGAAAGTGCCCTGCCCGTATATGTAACTGTGAGACAGCGTGCCGGGTTGTCCCGCGGCAAAAAATTTGTTGTCAAGGTTTAAGCTTTTTGAGACAAGCCTCATACTGGATGATGACGGTATCGATCAATTCCTTGCAGGAAACGATGCGGTCGATCAACCCGCTCGCCTGGCCGATCGGGATCAGAATGTGGTCCGCGTCGCCTTCCCGGTAGCCGTTTCTGGTGTGGGATTTTTTTTGATTCTCAAAAATGACTTCGGGAGGAGCGTTGTTTTTTTCAAGCTCCATGATTTCAACGGCGAAGTCGTTTTTCAGGCAGCGAAAGGCATTTCTGACCGACTTGAACAGCACCACAGTGTCTGTTGCACTGGCCTGCAGGATTTTGTTTTTGATATTCGGATGGTAAGGGGATTCTTCTGTCATCGCAAAGGCGGTGCCCATCAAAATTCCCTCTGCCCCCAGCAGAAAAGCGGCGGCCATGCCCTCTCCCGTGCAGATTCCGCCCGCGGCAATCACGGGGATCTTTACGGCACGTACTGTTTCGGGTAAATTGACAAACAGCCCCACTTCTTCCATGCCGGGGTGCCCGCCCGCCGCGTACCCCACCAGTATAATGCCGTCGGCTCCCGCTGCTTCCGCTTTTTTTGCGTGCCTGGCGGTCACCGCTTTATGGAGCACCGTGACCTTTGCTTCTTTCAGCCGCTTGATATATTCCGCCGGGTTATTCCCGGCAGTTTCCACAACGGGGACCTTTTCCTCCACGATGACGTCGATGTAATTGTGGGTGAAATTTGTTTTGGATTCCGCCAGAAGAGAAATGTTTACGCCAAAGGGCTGGTTTGTCAGCTTTTTTGTCTGCCGGATCTGTTCCCGAAGGGCCTCTTTACTCCCCAGATGATTGGAAGATAAAAAGGCGAAACCGCCCGCGTTGCACACGGCGGAAACAAGCTCCGCCTCAGAAAGGCCATACAGGCCGCCGCAAAGGATCGGGTATTTGCTCCCCAGCATTTCCGTGATTTTTGTTTCCATAAAAGCACCTCCTGTTGTTTCTGTGCTTTGTATATAGCAAAAACCGTACCATGCTGAAATGGGATAGGAACCAGACCGTTTTTTCACAAAATAAGGGAGCCGAAAACAAGTGCTTCCGGGAGGCGTTTTGAAAAGGGAAAGGGAGATAGGTTGGCATGAATTTTGCTACATCATCCGAGTGAAAAAGGTTCCCCTCGGTAAGTTTCGTTGTACTAAAATTGATTCATTAAAGGAGGTATACAAATGAACGAAAATGCAAAACTGCCGTTTCCAATGCCCAATTACGATCTAACCGGAAAGGTGGCCATTGTAACAGGCGGCACAAAGGGACTTGGATACGGCGTCGTAATGGCACTGGCGTACTACGGCGCGAAGGTAGTCATTACCAGCAGGCACCAGGATGACTGCGACAGGGTGGCAAAAGAGGTTACAGAGCTGGGCGGCGAAGCGATCGGCATCAAAACAGATGTTCAGGTGAAGGAAGAGATCGATTCGCTGGTGGCAAAGACAGTTGAAACCTATGGAAAACTGGATATTATGGTGAACAACGCGGGTGTGGCCATCACCAAGCCAATGCTGGAGATGAGCGAGGCGGAGTATAGTACCGTGATGGATTCCAACCTGAAAAGCGTGTTTTTCGGTTCCGCCGCCGCCGCAAAGGAAATGATCAAACAGGGCACCGGCGGAAGGATCATCAACATGGCTTCCATCGGCGGGCTGATCGGCACCAAGAACATTTCTACATACGGAGCCTCGAAGGCCGCTGTTTTGAACCTGACAAAGGGCATGGCAATTGAATTCGGTAAATACGACATCACGGTGAATTCTGTTTGCCCCGGCTATGTGAAAACGGCGCTGAACGCAGAAGCGCTCGATAATCCACAGTATCAGGAAAAGATGTTTAAAAAAATCCCGCTCAGAAGATGGGGAAAAGTGGAAGAGGTTGCGGCCATCGTGCTGTTCCTCGCGTCGGATTTCTCAGGGATCATGACGGGCTCCTATATCGTGGCAGATATGGGCACCACCAGCGGCTGATTGTTTTTTCTATTTTAAAATATAGGGAGGATTTCGATTGTGAGCAGATGGGAAAAAATCGAACGCAAGCCCGCACCGCTTCTGATCCCCACGTTTGGGCCGCTGAGCGGAATTCGGGTTTTACTCAACGGAACCGTGGTGGCGGCGCCTTTTTCCGCCACGATGATGAGCGATTTCGGGGCGGAAGTGATCGCTCTGGAGCGGCCGAAGGTGGGCGGAGACCCGGCAAGACATCAAAAGCCGCAGATCACGTATGGGGACAAATCCATCAGCGGCTCCTGGATGCAGAACGCAAGAAACAAGCTCAGCGTCTCACTGGAAACGAATTTGAATGTTCCCGAATCCAAAGAGATCTTTTTGTCCCTGATCAAAAACTCGGATGTCTGGATCGAGAATATGGTCTGGCTGAATAAGCTGGGGATCAGCGATGAGATATTGCTTGAGGTGAACCCCAAGCTGGTCATCTGCCATATCAGCGGGTTCGGCACCTCCGGCTTTGGCGGCGAGGAAAAGCACATCAACCGGCCGGGCTATGATCCCCTGGGACAGGCCGAATCCGGGTGGAGCCTGCTGCAGGGCTGGCCGGATCGGGAGCCGTATTACGCCCAGCAGTATGTAGGGGATTATTTGAACGGACTGTTTGCGGTCAACGGTATTTTAATGGCATACATGAACGCCCAGAGAACCGGCAAAGGCCAAAGCGTTGAGGTCAGCCTCACAGAAGGCTGGATGAGGGTAATGGACGACAACTTTACCCTCTGGACGGAGAAGAAGCTCCTGAAGCAGCGGCAGGGGATCAAGCAGACCACCTACCAGCCCGGCGGCATCTTCCCGACCAAGGACGGCAAATACATCAATCTGGGGTCTTATGGCAAGGCCGCGTATGAGAAGGTTTTGAAGGGCTTTGGCATCGACACCGAGAAATTCAGCTACGAAAAGGCGGGCGGCAACGCCGAAGCGGTAGCCAGTCCGCTGGGGCAGGAGCTGGACGCCACGTTCCAGAAATTTTTCCTGGAGCATACCGCCGACGAAGCGCTGGAAATCTGTATCGCCAATAAAATCGGCGCGGCTGTCGTGCGGGATGCCGGGGATGTGTACGAACAGACCCATTGGCGCGAGAGAGGGGATTGGATCAAGTACACAGACCAGACGCTGCAAAAGGAAATCGAAGCGTTTGGCTTTGTGCCGAAATTCTCTGAAACGCCGGGGCAGGTATGGCGCGGCGCGCCCGCTTTGGGGCAGGACACGGAACTGGTTCTCAGGCAGCTTCTGGATTACAGCGAAGAGGAAATAGCGGCTCTGAAGGGAAAAGGCGTTATCGACTGAAATTCATGGATTAGGAGGAAAGGTCATGGGAAAATTATCGGGCAAAAATGCAATCGTAACGGGCGCGGCAAGAGGGCTCGGCAGGGAATACGCATTGCGGCTTGCGTCCCTGGGTGCCAATGTAGGGGTTATCGATATCAATCTGAAATCCTTTGAGGAATACACGGCGGAAAAAGAACTGCTCACAGCAGATACCGTGATGGATGAAATCAAAGCGCTGGGGGTCAATTCGGTCGGAGCGGTGGCCGATATCGGAAACCGAGAGCAGGTTTTCGCGGCGGTCGAAACGATCGCAAGAGAGCTGGGGGATATCTCTATCCTGGTCAGCAATGCCGGCGGCGGAATGGGCCCGATGGATGGGAACAAAGCCTCTCAGCTCAATTGGGAGCAGTTTCACGCCGTTGTGGAGAGAAACTTTTTTGGGACCGTCTACACCTGTAACGCCGTTGCCCCCATCATGAAAAAGCTTGGGTACGGAAAAATAGTGAACGTGGCCTCCGTGGGCGGGCTGATGGCAAACAGTGACGGCAGCTATTCTCACTATGCTTCTTCCAAGGCTGCCATTATCCATTACACCAAATTGCTGGCACAGGAGCTTGGCCCGTACAATGTCACCTGTAATGTCGTCGCTCCCGGATTTATTTCAACAGCGCGCCTGGTGGCGGGATATCAGGCCGTAGGCGAAGAAAAATTCACCCGCAATATCGCTCTGGGCAGATTCGGCACCCCTGAGGAATGCGCCAATGCCGTCGAGTTCTTGGCGACGGATTTATCCTCCTACGTCAGCGGGGCGGTTTTGGAGGTAACGGGCGGCACCGTGGGCCGGATTCTGATGAATCAGTGACCGAAAAAGAACAGGATAGAATGGCAGTTCGCCGAAAGGAGTAAAACATGGAAAATCGCTGGAATATTTTGATGGTAGGCGCAGGTACGATGGGGCGCGGAATTGCCGAGGTATTTGCCTCCAAGGGGATTCCGATCACCCTTTACGATGCCTTTCCCGAGCAGCTGCCCAAGGCAAAAAAGCTGATTGAAACCGATATGCAGTATTATCAGGAGGAGGGCCTTGTCACACCGGAAGAGATCGAGAATACCAGGAGTCTGGTGTTTTATGAGGAGGATTTGGAAAAAATCGCTCCCAAGGTCAACCTGGTGATCGAAGGCGTGTTTGAAAAGGCCGAGATCAAGCGGGATATTTTCAATAAGCTCGATCAGCTCTGCCCGCCGGACTGTATTTTCTGCAGCAATACCTCTGCCTCTAATATTTTTGAAATCGCACAGATCAAAAACCCGGAGCGCCTGCTGATCACTCATTTCTTCAATCCGCCTTATGTCATGCCCCTGGTCGAAGTGGTTCTGGGGCCGAAAACATCTACTGAAACCGCAGAGCAGGTGCGGCAGCTGCTGATTTCAGTAGGCAAAGAGCCTGCGGTCATCAAGCATTACATCCCCGGCTTTATTGTAAATCGTCTCGACAACGTACTCTGCCGGGAAATCGGGTACATGATCAAACAGGGCTGGACCACCGCGGAGGATGTGGAGCGGGCCATCCGCTATACAAGCGGAACCAGGTATTCCTTTGAAGGGCCGTTGTCCCTGCATGATGTGGTTGGATGGGACCTGACGAACACCGTTTCCGGCGATGTCTACAAAACCCTTTGCAATGATACCGGAGAGGATCAATTTGGGAAGGAACTGGTGGAAAAAGGAAACCTGGGCATCAAAACCGGAAAAGGCTGCTACGACTACAGCGGAATCGATATTCCGAAATTTATGAACAAAAGGTCCCATCGGATCATCAAAATGTTAAAGGCAATTCGAGCTCTGGACGATCCCGAATAAATCCGAACATAAATTTTTGGCATCGTGGGTTCGGCTTCTGCCGTATTCCATAAAAGGCGTCCCAAATGTTGTGATGGATTCAACATTTGGGGCGTCTTTGTGATTGCCGGGGGAAATCGAGAGGTCCGGATCACCTGCTCTGTTCTGAGTGCAAGCGATTGTTTCCTTTCTGCACTATGGGCGAAAAAACTGAATAAATTTTTTGGATCAATAAAATAAAAAGTAGACACAATATACTTGTTGGTGAAGATAGCCCGTGATACAATGTATATATAATATACATAAGGGGTAACTGTGATTATGGAGAAACATAAAGCAATTACGACCAAAACAATTCAAAATTGGGACAAGGAATTTCTGTTTGATATTTTAGAGAATATCTCGGACGCGGTGATGATAAACGACGCGGATACCACCATCGTTTACGTAAACCACGCTTATGAAGTGATCCTTGGCATACCTGCGGAAAAAGCCGTCGGCAAAAGGCTGAGGGATATTGAACCGGATGCGATCGCGATCAAGGTGATCGAGACGGGGAAGCCGTCCCACAACATTGTGGATTATCTGCGGACCGTGAACATCCACGCGGTCGGGATGAGCTTCCCTATTTATAAAAATGATGTAGTTTCCGGCGCCGTCTCTATTTTTAACGATGTGTCGGAGATCGATAAGCTGACAAAGGAATTGCAGAGAACGCGGGAAATCAACAAGTATTTTCAGCAGGAGCTGGAAAAGAAGCATTTGCCCCAGTCGTTTTCAGAATACATTTATTCCAACAATAACATTAAAGACATGCTGTTCCTTGCCTCTAAGGTGGCGAAAACAGACGCTACCGTTTTGATCCGGGGAGAAAGCGGCGTGGGAAAAGAAGTGCTGGCCCGGGCCGTTTATAAAGAAAGCAAGCGGAACAAAATGCCCTTTATCAAAGTGAACTGCGCCTCTATCCCGGAAAATCTTCTGGAAAGCGAATTGTTCGGCTATGAGGACGGAGCCTTTACAGGGGCAAAGCGGGGCGGGAAAATCGGCAAATTCGAGCTTGCCCAGGGCGGAACGATCTTTCTGGATGAAATCGGCGATATGGCGTTCAGCATGCAGGCCAAGATCCTGCGGGTACTTCAGGAGAGGGAGATCGAACGGGTGGGCGGCACAAAAACCATCGCTTTGGATGTAAGGGTCATCGCGGCGACAAACAAGAATCTGGAAGAGATGATCGAGCAGGGAACCTTCCGAAGCGATCTGTATTACCGGCTGAATGTGGTTCCTCTCAACATTCCTCCTCTGAGAGAGCGGAAGGATGACATCATATTGCTTTCCAGAAGCCTGCTGGAAAGGCTGAATAAAAACAGCGAAGAGAAGGTGTCCCTGTCCTCAGACGTGATCAAGGTGCTGCAAAAATACAACTGGCCCGGCAACATCAGAGAGCTGCAGAATGTGCTGGAGCACGCGAATATCATCAGGACAGGCAATCAGGTCGAAGTAAAAGATCTGCCGAAGTATATCGTTCCAAAAGAATACAAGCTGGATGTGAAGCATTTGGAAACATTCAACCTGAAGTCCAATATTGAAATGATGGAAAAGGAGCTGATCCGGGAATCTCTGCTGAGAAATCATAACAATAAAAGCAGGGCGATCACCGAGCTTGGCATATCGAGAAGGACTTTCTATGAGAAGCTGAGCAAATATGGATTTGAATAAAGGGCGGAAGAGGTCATTCCCCGAAAAGAACCGGCAAGCGGTGCTTGCCGGTTCTTTTCGTCTCCGGACGCCCGGATGCCGTTATTACAAACAATTGGTCTCTTCGTCGTCGGCTTTTTTGAAAGTATAGAATCTATACAATCTTTTTCAGGCTGCGGCGAAATGTTATTTATACTTTATACACCGTCCGGCGCCGCGTTCCCAAGAAAGGATTCGCGGTGCCGGATTTGCCTTTTTAAGGTCTTTTCTCTGTTCACGATATGGAACAGGCGCTGCATTTGTCCGGTTCATGGCGGAAAAACGACAAAGGGCTGGGAATCATTGTCTTTTCCGGGCCGGTTGGCACGCCAATTGCTTATCTATCCATTGAACGATGGGGAACAAAGCCTTTATTACAGAATCGAAAGGAGTAAATAAAATGCCAGTAGGAACATTTGAGCAATACCACGAAAGGCTGTTAAAAATGCGGCCTAACATTTATGTAGGGGGGAAAGTGATCGACCGTTCCAGTCCGCTGATTGATTCGGGCCTGTATGTGATGCGGCAGACCTTTGATTGTGCCCATGACGAGAGGTACAGGGAGTTTTGCACCGCTACCTCTCATCTGACAGGGGAAACGATCAATCGGTTTACCCATATTCACCAGACCGAGGACGACCTGTTAAAGAAGCAGAAGATGACAAAGCTTTTGTCACACAGAGTGGGCGGATGTATTCAGCGGTGCATGGGGATCGATGCCCTGAACGCATTGTCTGTTGTTACTTACGAGATGGATCAGGCTCTGGGAACCACATACAACGAGAACTTTTTAAAGTATCTGGCATGGTGTCAGGAGCATGATATCGTCGCCAACTGCGCCCAGACGGATGTGAAGGGCGACAGAATGAAACGGCCCTCCGAACAGGCGGACCCGGATATGTACCTGCGCATTGTGGAAACAAGACCGGACGGGATCATTGTCAGAGGAGCCAAATCTTGTAACTCTTCAGCTCCCTATGTGGATGAGATCATCGTAACGCCCACCCGTTTCATGGGGCCCTCCGATAAGGACTACGCGGTATCCTTTGCGATTCCCGCGGACTGGGAGGGGGTCAAACTGGCGGCTCTGCCGGGTGTGAGACACAAGAGAAACCATATCGATGCGCCGATCGCGCATGTCGGCGATATGGAATCGCTCACCATCTTTGACGATGTTTTCGTTCCGAACGATCGAATCTTCATGAACGGCCATGCAGACCCCAGGCAGACGCCCTACGCCGGATTTTTGGCGCTGATGTTCGCGCATTTCCACCGGCATTCCTATACGGGCTGCAAGCCCGCCACTTCAGAGGTGTTGGCCAGCATGTCCGCGCTGGTGGCCGAGTACAACGGGATCGAAAAGCAGTCCCATGTCAAAGGAAAGCTGGCGCACATTATCGGCATCGCAGAGGTGGTTTTTGCCTGCGGAATCGCAAGCGCCATCAAGGGCCAGAAATCGCCCTCCGGAACCTATATCCCCGATGAAATCCTGACGAATGCCGGCAGAAAGCTTGCCGGTGAAGAGATTTACAACGAGAATAAAATCCTCGCGGATCTGGCCGGCGGCCTGATCGCGACGATCCCGATGGAAGCGGAGTACTATTCCGATGAGGTCGGCGAGCTCCTGAACAAATATATTATGAGAAATCCCAATATCTCTGCGGAAAATGTCCACAGATGCTTCCGGATGATCGAGGATCAGATGCTCTCCGAATTCGGCGGCGGCATGATCGTCGCGGGTCTGCACGGCGGCGGGTCCCCCGTAATGGAAGAAGTGGCGATGATGTCCAGATATCCGCTGGAGGAACTGAAAGGCATCGCGAAGTACCTTGCGGGCATCGAGCCGGAAATTCCTGTGTTTGACAGGCAGTATGTGACACCCAGAAAAATGCTGGAGAAATTTGCGAAGTATACCAAGTAAGCCAAATGAAATGAGATTGTTTTGAGCGATATATAAAGTCTTTATATATCGCTCAAGCACTATGGAGGCAACGTATGGAAATGAAAACGATAGGAGTCGTTGGCGCCGGCACCATGGGGACCGGGATTGCCCAGACAGCGGCTGTCATGGGTTATCACGTCATCCTGAGAGATATTGAAATGGAGTTCGTCAACGCTTCTGTAAATAGAATGGATCAATATTTTACGAAATCGGTCGCAAAGGGCCGGATGACCGCCGAGCAGAAGGAAGAGGCGTTGGGGCGGCTTACCAAGACCGACCGGCTGCAGGATCTGGAAGAGGCCGATCTGGTGATTGAAGCGGTACTGGAGAATATGGAGCTGAAAAAAAGCGTCTTCCAGGAGCTGAATCAAATCTGCAAAAAGGAAACGATCTTTGCGTCGAATACCTCCTCTATGTCGATCACGGAAATCGGGAAAGAATCGGGGCGTCCAGACCGGTTCTGCGGAATCCACTTTTTCAATCCGGTTCCCGTGATGAAGCTGGTAGAGGTGATCCGCGGACTCAATACGTCCGATGAAACGATGGAAACCGCGCTGTATTTCGCGTTGTCCCTGGGGAAGACCCCGGTGGAAGTCAAAAAGGATTCCCCGGGCTTTATCGTCAACCGGCTTTTGCTGCCTTATTTGAATGAAGCTGCCAAAATGCTGTCGGAGGGGGTGGCGACCGTCGAGGATATAGATACCGCGGTCCGGCTGGGGCTGAATTATCCGATGGGCCCCTTCCAGATGATCGACTTTGGCGGGATGCAGCTGACGGTGGATGTTCTGAATTATTTCAAAGAGGAATTCAACGACAATTCTTATGCTCCGCAGCCCCTTTTAAGGCAAATGGTCCGTGCGGGAAAGCTGGGGCCGAAAGCGGGAGAAGGCTTTTACAAATACGAATAGGGGCGAACTGTCATGCAAAAAAAATTTGAGAATGTGATTTTGAACCTCGATGAGGGGATCGCCACCATCATGCTGAATCGCCCGCAGGCAATGAACGCCTTGTGTGATGCCCTGAATACGGATCTGCTGGAAGCAATCCGTTCTGTCTATGCGGACGGCATGGTAAGAGCATTGATCATCACCGGCAGCGGCAAAGCGTTTGCGGCCGGCGCCGACATCAAAGAAATGATGAACGCAAATCAGTTCGATGCGGAGCGAACGGCGAGAAAGGCCCATTCGATCAACGATATTTTGGAGGCTCTCCCCATCCCGGTGATTGCCGCGGTGAACGGGCCCGCACTGGGGGGCGGCTGTGAAATCGCGCTGTCCTGTGATTTTCGGGTCGCGGGCGAAAGCTCGGCGTTTGGCCTGCCCGAGGTGGGCCTTGGGATCATCCCCGGGGCCGGCGGGACGCAGCGCCTGACCAAAATCGTCGGCCCTGTCAAGGCAAAAGAAATCATAATGGCCGGCAAAGTCGTGAAGGGGAAAGAAGCGTATGAAATCGGCCTGGTGACAAAATGTGTTCCCGATGAAAAGGTTCTGGAGGAGGCCTTCGCACTGGCGGAAAAAATCAGTCAGAAACCGGCAGCCGCCCTTCAGTATGCCAAGTCGGCGATCAACTACGCGGTGGATAACAATGTCCATACGGGCAGCCAATACGAAAAATCCTTATTCTCTCTCTGTTTTGAAACGGAGGATCAGAAGGAAGGAATGAAAGCGTTTGTCGAAAAAAGAAAACCCGATTTTACCAATAGAAGATGAGGGGAATCAGGATGAAACAGATCATTCAGTCCAGCGAAATCAAGAATTATGTCAAAGACGGAGACACGCTGTTTATTACCGGTATCACCCTTGGGGGATATGCGGATGAGGCGGTCAAGGAAATCGAAAAAAGCTTTTTGGAAACGGGGCACCCGAGAGATTTAACGGCATATTGGACTTCGTCGATCGGGGACAGAGATACCACCGGAATGGCACACCTGGCCCACGAGGGACTTTTGAAAAGGGGAGTCGGGGGCCATTTAAAGGGTTGCGGGCGCAATATGGTAAACCTGACGGCCTCGAATAAAGCGGAAATCTTCAATTTCCCCCAAAGCGTTACCGCGACGATGGCGAGATATATCTCCGCCAAAAAACCCGGCGTTATCACCAAAATCGGCTTAGGCACGATGATGGACCCCCGCATGGAGGGCGGCGCGATGAACGACAGGGCGAAAAATGCCGAGCCGCAGGTGGAGCTGATTGACATTCATGGTGAGGAATGGCTGCTTTACAAGCTCCCAAAAGTGAATGTCACCTTGATCCGGGGCAGCATTGCGGATGAAAAGGGCAATATCTCTATCTATCGGGAGGGCTACAAGCTCAACCAGCTTTCCGCCGCTTCGGCGGCAAAAGCCTGCGGCGGCATCGTGATCGTTCAGGTGGAAAGAATCGTGAAGGCCGGGAGCATCGCGCCAAAAGATGTGGCGGTTCCGGGCGTCATGGTGGATTACATATTTTGCGCCAAACCGGAAAACCACTGGCAGACGGGAAAATCGTACTATAACCCGTCGTTCAGCGGGGAACTCAGGGTACCGCTGGAAAGTGTGGAAAAAGAAATGCTGAGCGCGCGCAAGGTCATTGCCAGAAGAGCCGCGATGCTGATGCGCAGGGGGGATGTCTGCAATTTGGGGGTGGGAATCCCGGAGGCCGTGTCTTCCGTTGCTGCGGAAGAAGGTGTGCTGGACGAAATCACCCTTACCACGGAAGCCGGGAATATGGGCGGCATGCCGGCAAACAAGCACGACTTCGGCTGCTGCTGGAATCCGGAAGCGACCATAGAAATGGCGGATAATTTTGATTATTACGACGGCGGCTGTCTCGATTACGGCTGCCTTGGAATTCTGCAGATAGATGCCGACGGGAACGTCAACGCCAGTAAATTAAATGGCGGTGGAATCGGCGTGGGCGGGTTTATGGATGTTGCGGCCGGCTCCAAAACGATTGTCTTTACCACCATCTTTGTCGGTGGAGTAGAGGTCGAGATCAAAGATGGAAAACTGAAAATCCTGAAAGAAGGGAATATTCGAAAATTCCTGTACAACATCGAACAAATTTCCTTCAATGGGGAGCTGGCCCTAAAAGATGATAAACAGGTTTATTACGTCACGGAAAGAGCCGTGTTCCGGCTGATGCGGGAAGGGCTTGAGCTGATCGAAATCGCTCCGGGGATCGATCTGCAGCGCGATATTCTGAACCAAATGGATTTTGAACCGATCATGAGAAATGTTCAGATGATGCCGTCAGAGCTGTTCAACGAGCAATGGGGCGGGCTTGCCGAAAGTATGGAAGGCAGCCATCAGAAAAAGGAAGGGTGAGAAAAACAGATGCATCAGGACAAATGGAAGGAGAACTATCCTGTTCTTGCCCAAAGCGAGGGGGCCTTTTTGCTCGATTTGGGGGATGGGATCGCCGCTCTCGGCTTTGCAGGACAGGACGACCGGATCTGTTCCGAAACAGCGGGATGGGCGGCAGGAATTTTAAAGGAAGTAGAAGCAGAATGCAGCGGCGTCGTGGTATTTGGTGCCGGTGAGAACCTTTGCTGTGGGAATACCGCGGAATCGGCTGAAAATTTAGCCGATATTTCAGGGGCCTTTCAAAGCCTGACGACAACGATCCGGCATTATGGCAAGCCGGTCGTCACATTGCTGACGGGCCAATCCGTCGGCTTTGGCTATGAAATTGCGCTGAACAGTCATGCCGTTATCGCGAGCCCTGCCGTCACCAGGTTCGGGTATGATTTCTCCCAGGGCCTGCCGCCCATGGGCGGCGGCCTGACGGCGCAGATTTTAGATGTCTATTCCATCGGGGACAACGTCCCCGGGCACGATATCATACCGTTTTTAAAAGCTTTGCTGAATACGGTATATGTCCCTAAAAAATACGAGAATCTATTCGAAGCGAAGGCAAAGGGACTCCTTCCCCAAAACGCCGCGATCCTTGCGGAGGGGGAAGATATTCTGGAAAAAGGGAAGCAGAAGGCGCTCCATCTGTATCAGGAAGGATTCTGCAAAACAGAAGAAAAGCTTGTGGCCGTTTCCGGAACCACCGGCCGGGCCGCCATGGAAATCACCATCGTGAACGGCTATGAAGGACTGTTCGTATCTCAGCAGATGTACCCGATCGCTCTGAAAATAGCGGGGATCATAGGGGGCGGGAATGTTCCCAAAAAGACTTTCGTTGCGGAAAAGCAGTTTCTGGAGCTGGAAACGAGGGCTTTTGTTGAAATGGCGCAGCAGAAGAGAAACGGGGGAAGCATATGAGAGAAGCAGTCATTGTCAGTTACGCGCGCTCTGCGGTCGGGAAAGCGCCGAAAGGAAGCCTGAAAAACACAAGGCCCGAAGATTTGGCGGCTCAGACCCTGCGCGGACTGATGGCCAGAACGCCGCAGGTTTCTTACGGGGATGTGGAAGACATCATCATGGGGAACGCGTTCTCTGAGGCGGAGCAGGGCCTGAATATCGGCAGAACGGCCTCCGGGCTTGCGGATTTTCCAAACGAGGTTCCCGCGCAGACGGTCAACCGGTTTTGTTCCTCAGGGGTTCAGACCATTGCGACGGCCAGCAACGCCATACTGGCCGGCAACATCGATATCGCCATCGCGGGCGGAGTCGAGAGCATGAGTACCATTCCCGGCGGCGGAAATATGCATTTTCCCGAACCGAATTTGTTGTGGTCCAACCCGGGACATTATCTTTCCATGGGGATCACGGCCGAAAAGGTGGCGGAAAAATTTCAGATCAGCCGCGAAAAGCAAGACAAACTTGCTTTGAGAAGCCACCATCTGGCGGAAGCCGCACAGAAAAACGGGTATTTCGCCGAGCAGATCGTAGGGATTCAGGCGACCAGGGCGCTGGAGGACGGTACGGGTCAGGAGACCTTTTTGTTTGATCAGGACGAAGGAATCCGATACGGGCAAACCATCGAAGCTTTGCAGGGCCTGAAGCCTGTCTTTAAAAAGAACGGTACGGTAACGGCGGGCAATTCCTCCCAGACCAGTGACGCGGCGGCGTTTTTGCTGCTGATGACAAAAGAAAAGGCAAAAGAGTTTGGGCTCAGGCCGATCGCGAAGGTCAGGGGGTTCACGGCTGTGGGCGTGGCGCCGGAAATTATGGGGATTGGGCCTATGTTTGCGATTCCCAAGGTATTGAGGCAGACGAATCTGACCATCAGGGATATGGATTTGATCGAACTGAACGAGGCGTTTGCCTCACAGGCGATTGCGTGTATGGAAGGGCTGAATTTGCCGGAGGAAATCGTCAATGTCAACGGCGGAGCCATTGCGTTAGGTCATCCGTTGGGCGGGAGCGGGGCATTTTTGACCTGCAAAATGCTCAGTGAACTCAGGAGGAGGAAACAGACGCTGGGATTGGTCAGCATGTGTATCGGCGGGGGCATGGGGGCGGCCATTGTATACGAAATGCTGGAATCATAGAATGGGCCTTTTCAAAGCCGAAAGCAGAAAAGAAAAACAGTGATACTATTACGAAAGGAGGGGGTGTTATGGCTGAAATGGGACGCGAGCCGTCAGAAGAAATGGAAGAACAGGTGCGCAGCGTGATCAAAAATACGATCAATCCGGAGCTGTTAAAGCACAATGGGTGGATTGAACTGGTACAGGTCACGGGGGATACTGTCTGCGTCAGGTTTCGGGGGGCGTGCAGCGGGTGTCTGTCTATTTATGAGACGCTGGATGCGATCGTGAAACCGAAGCTTATGGAGAAGGTGAAGGGAATACGGGATGTGATGGTTTCAGATGAAGTCAGCGAGGAACTCATTGAATTTTCCCGCAGTCTATTTACTCATCAGAAATGATCTGCAGAAAGACCGGTTCCGTTTTAGGACCTTTATGCTCAGAGCGCCGCGGGCGGCGCATCAGAAGACGGTGTGCCTCATTTCAGATGGCCTTTCAGACATGCGGAAAGAATCGCCGGCCCATGCAGCGGGCCGGGCCCAAATGTGTTCTGCGTTCAGCAGACGGCAAGCAATCACCGCTCTTTCCGGATCTGTGGCTTTGGTTCCCATTCGGTACAAACCGACAGCGCATTCATTGCTTTCAGGTAAAACATTCAGTCAACAAATCGTAATGAGGAGGAGAGTTATTCATGGATGTTAAGGAAAAAAGGGCCAATCGAATCGCAATTGTATCCGGCTCGGTCATGCTGATGTCGTCGCTGATCATTTCTTCGATTTTGGCAGATATTGCAGAGGTTTACCCCAATGCAAGCGTCGACTCCGTTCAGATGGTGCTAACGATTCCAAGCCTTATGGGGATGCTGTTTGCTTTTATTGCGGGACCCTTGTCCATCAAGTTTGCTCAAAAAAATCTGCTGCTGGGGGGAATGTTCCTGGGCCTGATCGGCGGCGTGATCGCGTTCTTTTTCGGCGCAAAAAGCCTGACCATTTTATACATATCCAGCCTGCTGATCGGAATCAATCAGGGAATGAACGGAGCATTGACAAAATCACTGGTCTCGGAATTTTTCGACGGGCAGGAGAGAAACGACATGATGGGCTATCAGGCTTCCTCCTCCACCGGAGGCAGCATGGTCATTACATTTTTTGCCGCAATCCTCGCCGGAATCGCCTGGAATTATTCTTATCTGATTCTGCTGCTGTTTATCCCCGCGCTGATTCTCGTGAACAAAAACCTGACCTATGTCGCTCCCACACCGCTGCAAAAGGATGACAGGACGGGCACGAAAGACAGACTCAACGGTGCGGTGTACTTTACCGCCGCAATCATCTTTTTTACGTATTTGTTCCTTTATACCTATCAGCTGAATATCGCCATGTTTATTAAATCTACCGGGCTGGGCAATGCCACTGTCAGTGGATATGTCAACACCGTTTTCCCGATCACGGGGATGCTGACGGGCTTTGTCTTTGGCAAATTCAGAAAAGTTCTGGGGTATAAAACCATACAGCTGGGGCTGCTGGTGCTGGCGGCAGGCTTTATGGCGCTGAATATTTTCGGAACTCTTCCCGCGGCATTTTTCGCCAGCTTCTGTACGGGCGTCGCGCAGGCGTTCCTGATCTCGAGCTGCATGCTTGCCACATCGGAGTATGCTCCCGCCTCCCTGAGAGCGACGGGCATTTCCCTCGCGATGGGGATGCTCAATTTGGGAATGTTCTGTTCTCCGCTGGTCATCAACAGAATCTTCAACGCGTTCGGCGCAAGCGAGGTTGCGTTCAAATTTATGATTTCGGCAGTCGGACTGATTTTATTGGCGGTTGCTTATACGGTGCTGAGTCCTGTATTCTATAAAAAGAAGAAGGAAAACACAGAAAATGCACCCGCGTAAATTTACCGCTTGGTTTTCGATTTTCGAATTGTTTTTACAGGAAGCCGATTGGCACGATAGTTCCGTTTATCGCTTGCTTGCGGAAATACAGTCGAATACAAAGGGGTGCATGCGGGCCTGCGGCTGACCGGCCTTCCCGGCAAATGAATCAAAATAACGGTTCTCCCCAAAATCAGGATTAGGAGGCTTTTCTTATGAATCGGTATTCCATTCAAATTTTAGAGTATGCAAACACAGACAGCGCTCCTGTTTCCGGCCAAATCGCAAGCGCCCACAATGGCGGCTTTATGAATTTAACCATGTCTTATCAGTTGATTGAGGGCAACGGCCATAAGATATTGGTTGATTGCGGCGTGAATTACGAAGAGCCCGCTTCAAAGGCCATTTGCGAAGCCTACGCGTTTCAGAATACGAAAATGCCGAAAGAGGTCTTAGCGCGGGTCGGCCTGACGCCGGAAGACATTGATACGGTTATCGTAACCCATTGCCATTTCGACCATATGGGCGGGCTGAAGCTTTTCCCCAACGCGCATTTTTATATTCAGAAGGATGAATTGCTGAACTCGCTGGCAGCGTTATCCCTGCCGAAAAAATTCAATCGGGCAAAAAATGCGTTTCTGCCCTGTGACATCAAGACCGCCTGCGAATACGTCTGCGACGGCAGAATGACCTTACTCGACGGTGATCAGCAAATATTTGACGGCATACGGGTGGTCGCTCTTCCCATGGGCCATTCCTACTGCGGCCAAATCATATTGGTAGAGGTGGAAGAGGACGGCAGGAAAGTCGAGAAAATTTTAAGCGGCGATGTTGCCTACGTTCAGGAAAACGTACTCGGCCTGAATAACGACGGCGTTTATGTCCCGTTTACGGCGGTAGGCTCCCCTGTCACGGTCGTCGAGCAGATCGACAAAGCGTATGCCTTGGCCGGGTATGACATCAAGAACCTGATTTTTAACCACGAGGTACGAAACTATAAGACATATGAATCCACAACGTATGAAGATGGACTCCATGTCGCAACTGTCGTCCGTTAAATCATCCGGAGTATATAGGAAATGAGGTTTTGATATGGGAAAGGCATTGTGGCTGTTCAGCCTTTGGGTTTCGTTTACCTGTGCCGTTTTCTTTTTCCTTTATGGTTTCACAGGCCTTCAAATCGGCTGGATGAGTTTTGTCATATTGGCTGTCTTTTTTGGAATGGGAGCGAAAACAAAAGATGTACCGGCGATTTTTTGCAGCATTCTGGCAGGCCTGATTTGGGGACAGCTGAATTTCGCTTTCCTAAATTGGGAGACCGCGATCGGTATTCCCGCCCAAGCCGCCATGTTCATCGCAATTACGCTGCTGACGACTGTTACAATGGGACTGCACCTCACGGTGCTCGGCAAGACTCTGTTTAACAGACTGCCGTTCATTTTTGCCGGCGTCGCGTTGACCTTCTCTCAAGGGGGAGAAAATGAGCTCGGGCTGGCGTTTACTCTCGTAGCCGGTTTGTTGTTGGCCTTTGTTTGCGGCTTGGGAGAAACCTTTATATTCGCACACTTTGCAAAACAGCAGCCCACGGAAGCTCCGAAAACACAGGAAGAGGCCGAAAAGCCCCTGGAGTATGTGGAGTAACAACATGTAAATTCCCTGCCGTTCCGTCGGATGGGTAACGGGCGAAGAGATCGATTCATTACAATGCCCGGAATGCGATCCCATGGGATCGCACCTCAAAATTTGCGAGAACCCCTGAGTCATAAAAAGATCAAAGGCGTCGGAAGTTTGATTCCGGTGCCTTTGATCTTTTCTAATTTTTAAAAATTTTAACATCGCTGCTGCCAGGCCGATTCCCCTGCCCGGAATGCTCGCGTTTACGCCGCGGCATCGCAGCACCGCAGAACAAGGCAATCTTCCAAGGTCCGTCGCAGTCAAATGTTTTTCTGGGGAAGTCCCTGCGGCCGCATGGTCTGTTCGGTATCAATATGACAGAGGCGTGCAGAAGCGCTTGTTTCCGGTTGACTGATACGGTATACTGGATTCATTCGATCATTTCAAACTGAGACTGCACAGGGAAGTGTACTGTTAAGGCAGTAAAACTGACAGTGGGAAAGGTGGTTTTGAGAATATGAAGGTAGAAAGAGACGGCGAGGTTATCCGCTATCAGGATGATCAGGAAAACATAGCGGGAGTGATTGCACCGCTTGTTGCTGTACAAACAATAGATGAAGAAATGCTGGATCATTACTGGGAGTATTGCACCGGCATCATCAAGCCCGGCGGGCATTCCATTCAGGACGCAATCAAGTGGCTTGAGGAAAACTGGGATTTGGAGCCCCTGTCATTCGATGATAGGCAAATGACTGTCCAGCGGGCCAATATAGCGGCAAACAAATTTCCAGATCAATATGGAACTCCGGACATCTTTCAGGAAATGGAGGATGAGGAAGTAGAACAGCGGATCAGGGAGGGACATATCCGGCAAAAAGCGGCGGAAGAAACAACAGATGAGCAGTTGGGGATTCGGCTGCGTGGATATCACATTCCGTATACGGTGCGCAACCAGTCGTTCTATGATGAGGGTTATGCGGAATTTGAAAAGCGTATGTCAGAGCATCGTCGTTGGATGCAGAAGAATCATCCGGATCACAGTACTCCGCCTCTGCCAAGCGCAGATCGAGAGAAGCGCAAGGCGAATGCCTACCTGTTCATCGAGGAAACACAAGCGCACATATTCGGCAGCGGAGTGGGCGCGGAGCCACTGTGCAGGAAGCTGGGAAAATATATCGGCATCTCAAAAGAGGACATTGAAACCCGTTCGCATCGATTCATGGGCTATGTGCATTGCATGGCCGAGGAAGGTGAACTCCCCACGTTGCAGGAGTTTTGCGCCACAAATTCCCCCGATAAATGAATCTCCATGATATGGGTTCTCAGCATAATTTCAGCTTTCTCAAAGATCGCGCGCTGATGATGGAACGAGTCTTTACGCTCCATTTTTAAAATTAAATACTGAAAATTTGAAATCAGCTAAGAAAGTGTTCGATTTCCCTTAGCGGGCTTCCTTTTCTATAAACACAGAACTGCAAACAAGGACCGTCATTTTAAAAAATGACGGTCCTTGTTTATTTTATAATTGTGAAAAAGAATTGAAATGTAAGCGGCGTGCAGCCTTTCCCGATGCTGAAACCCTTTACGTACTGACTGCAAGACGATCCAGAATCGCCTCGCAGGAAAGGGAAAGCAGCCCCTGCAGGGCGGCGTCCTTCCCCAGCGAAGAACCGACAACGGGGACGGGATCGAAGGCTTCTTGCAGAAGAATCCTGCGCAGGATGTCCAGAATCTGCGTCTGGAAAACCAGATATTCCCCGCCGAACACCACCCGTTCGCTGTTCAGCACGGATACCAGTGCGGCTGCCATTTTGCCCAGCGCGACCGCAATATCGCGGATGCAGCTGCGCGTGAACGGGTCCCCGGCCCGCCAAAGCCGGACGACATCCTCAAAATTCAACTGCTCGGCGGGTTTCCAGAGCGCGCGCCGGGTCGCCTCGGGTGCCTGGGTCCGTATTTTCTGCAGCAGGGCGTTCATTTCCACGCGGGTCCGCAGGGGATCGCTGATTCCCGGAATCGGTACCCGGGCAATTTCACCCGCACTGCCGGAGGTTCCCGAATAAAGCCGGCCGTTCAGAACGATTCCTGCGCCCACGCCGACTCCGCAGCTGAGATAAACTATGTTGCGAAAGCCCCTCGCTGCGCCCTGGTGCAGTTCCCCCAGTGTTGCGGCTTTTACATCGTTGATCATCATGACCTCGGTTTCAAAACACGTGGCCAGATCCTCCCGCAGATGGGAAAAATCCCAATCCTCAAATTCGGGATTCAAAAGATAGACCCCTTCGTGTCTGCTGTAAGCGCCCGGCGAAGCCAGCGCGATCACCGCCAGACGATCCCGGCCGATTCCTCCGCGCTGTAAAAGCTCGTCGATTTTCTCGCATACCGCTTTCAGGCGCTCGGTGTAAGAGGCGTCTTCGGCAACGGAGAGCGTCAGTCTGTGCAGAATGCGCCCCTCCAGGTCCGCCAGCGCAAAAAGCGGCGCCCGAAAGCCAAGCTCAATCGCGACAATGTAGCTGTACGCTCCGTTGAGCTTGAGCAGAACCGGGGGCCTGCCTCCCAATGACTGCGAAAGGCCCACCCCAACCTCCTGCACAATGCCTTCGCGGAGCAGGGGGGTAATATTGTCTGTTACGGTCGATTTGCTCAGGTGCAGTTCCTGTGCGAGCTGCACCCGGGAAACAGGGCTTTCCTGCCGGATTTTTTCCAGCAGCGCCCGCCGGTTCGATTCGCGGATCCACTCATCAGCACCACAGTTTTGCATTGTACCTCCTTGTGATTTTGCCAGATATTTTTCACCTCCGCAACTGCTTGCAGGGGGCTTGTCTTGTGATTTATCATAGCATGGATAATGGATGAATTCAACAAAAAATTAGAAAAAGCGAGAGGATTTGTTTTGAAATCGATGAAATTTTATTGACAACCCACAAAGCGAATGCTATACTAATTCTAAATTTCAGACGTAGGTTCGGCGGCAGAACAAACCTGCTTCCAAAGCAAATTCACTCTTGCCATCGGCCCTGATCTGATTCTGTTTTCGGGATTCAACATAAAGAAAAGGGAGGAATTCTTGTCGTATGAAAAAGAAAATCATCGCGTTGTTTCTTGCTGCGGCGATGTCCCTGTCGCTGGCGGCCTGTGGAGGCAATGCTCCCGCATCATCTGCTGCGCAGGAGGGGAGCGCGGCATCCGGGCAGACGCAGACCGCTGCGCCGGATCAGGACCTTGTGGTCGGCTTTAACCTGGATATCCAGTCTCTGGATCCGCATCAGGTTTCCGACACGCTGTCCATGTCTGTACTTGGCACCATGTACGAGCAGCTCGTGACATTTGATGAAAATCAGAAGATCGTTCCAATGCTTGCGGAAAGCTGGAAAGTCGATCCGGATAACCTCACCTATACCTTTACCCTTCGCAAGGGAGTCAAATTCCACGACGGAAGCGAATTCAACTCGGCCGCCTTCAAAGCGAATTACGACCGCTGCATGAAGGATGAGAAGCTGCGCCAGTACCGCACCGTTTCCAAATGGGAGTCGGTAGAGACGCCGGACGATTCCACTGTGGTCATTAAATTAAAGACCCCCAACGTTACCTTTATCAATAAGGTGGCCTTATTCTCCATCGTGAGCCCGAAAGCGCTTGAGCAGGGTGCCGCTGCTCTGGTAAAGAATCCGGACGGTACGGGCGCTTACCAGTTTAAAGAGAGAGTGGAAGGCGATCATGTGACGGTCGTTCCCTTCGCCGATTACTGGAACGGCAAACCCTCCGTCAACAGCGTTACCTTTAAAGCGGTGCCGGAGGACGGCGCGCGCGTCGCAATGCTGCAGACCGGCGAAGCCGATTACATTTATCCCATGCCGGCCACACAGGCTCCCACCGTTGACGGAACGAAGGACATCAAGGTCGTTACCGCTCCTTCCGCCATCATGCGCTATGTGACCCTGAACACCAACCTGCCCCCGCTCAAAGACGCGCGGGTGCGCCAGGCTATGAACTACGCGATCGATAAAAAAGCCTACATCAAAACGATCTTTAACGGCTACGCGAGCGAGGTGCATTCCTGCTACCCGTCCACCGTACAGTATTACAGCGAGCAGACCCCTTATGATTTCAATCTGGAAAAGGCAAAGTCCCTGATGAAGGAAGCCGGCTTTGAAAACGGCTTTGAGCTTACCCTTTGGGGCGACAACACCACCAACGAAATGAAGGGCATGCAGTTTGTCCAGCAGCAGCTGGCACAGATCGGCATCAAGGTTGAGGTTGTGCCCATGGAGCCCAACACGCTGAGCGGCATGATCTATGTGGAGCCGGATAAGGCGAAGATCAACATGTGGTATGTCAACTGGTCTCCTTCCTCCTTTGATGCGGACGGTGCTGTGCGCAATATTCTTTCTTATCCCATGATTCCGCCCACCTCCGCCAATACTGCGTACTACAACAATCCGGAATTTGACAAGGCTTTGGATGAAGCTCTTGTCACAACCGATACCGCCAAGCTGACCGAACTCTACGCAAAAGCGCAGAAGATGGTTTGGGAGGATTCCCCGTGGCTGTTCCTTGGCAGCGACCAGGTGATCGCCGGTGAAAAGACCTATGTCGGCGGCATCTACCTTGGCCCGGACGGCAAGCTGGATCTGACGAAGGTAAAGCTGTCCTGATGCTCTGTTGTTTCCTTGCGGAGTCTGCAGAAGAAAAACGGGCTGCCGCTCTGAAACGGAGCTGAATCAAAATAGTGCAGGCGGATCCGGCAACAGCCAGGCTGCTGCCGGATCTTGTTATCAAAACCGGTTTTATCACAGCTTTTTACCAGATCCGGATTCTGAACTTCACGTGGAAACTGTTTTAGCATAAGGGAATTGTTTCCTCGCGGCAAAGGAGGCTGAAATTTTGGGCCGTTATTTTGTAAAGCGGGTATTGGGTACCATCCCGATGATGTTCGTCGTTTCGATTCTGATTTTTTTGTTTCTCCACATGATCCCCGGCGACCCCGCGCGGCAGATGGCGGGAAAGGAAGCCACCGAGCAGGAGCTGGTGCAGATCAGGCAGGAGCTTGGCCTGAACGATCCGCTGCCCAACCAGTACATAAATTACATGGATGATCTATTCCATGGTGACCTCGGCACCTCCTACAAGACGGGCCTGCCGGTATCGGAGATGCTGCTGGGGCGGCTGAAACCGACGATCCAGCTGATGTTCAGCGCGATGATATGGTCGGTGCTGCTCGGGATCGCCATCGGTGTTCTGTCTGCCGTCAAGCGAGGGAAGGTTGCCGATTACGTGGGAATGTTCCTTGCCATTTCAGGCATCTCGATCCCGGGGTTCTGGCTCGGGCTTGTGCTGATCCAGATTTTTTCCGTCAACCTGGGGCTTTTGCCCACCGGGGGACTGGACAGCTGGCAGAGCTATATTCTGCCGTCGCTGACGCTGGGGTGCGGCATCATGGCGGTGCTGGCGCGCTTTTCCCGATCCTCCATGCTCGAAACCATGCGGGAGGATTATGTGCGAACGGCCCGTGCGAAAGGGCAGCGAGAGTGGCTGGTGGTACTGCGGCACGCGTTCCGCAACTCGCTCGTGCAGGTGGTGACGGTGGCGGGCCTGCAGATCGGCGGCCTGCTGGCGGGCTCCGTGCTGGTGGAAACCGTCTTTTCCATTCCGGGAATGGGTCGGCTGCTGGTGGATTCCATTGCGTTCCGCGATTACAAGGTGATTCAGGCGGAGCTGCTGTTTTTCTCTTTGGAATACATCGTCATCAATTTGATTGTCGATCTCCTTTACGGAGTGTTGAACCCCAAAATACGCTATCAGTGAGAGGAGTGGAGTTTACATATGCCGGAATGGAAAGAGACGGTGCGCGCGCCGGAAGAAGAGGCGGAAGGCCCCGTTGTTCAGGCGCAGAGCAAATCAAAGGCATTCTTCAAAAAATTCATGCAGCGAAGGACTGCGGTTGCGGCCGCTGTGTTTCTGCTGATTCTGCTGATTATCACAGTCGTTGGCCCGGAGCTGGCGCCCTATGACCCGGCCGCGCCCGATTATGACAACCTGCTGAGCGGCCCAAGCCCGGCGCATGTGCTCGGAACCGATGAGTATGGCCGTGATGTGCTGAGCCGGCTGATGGCCGGCAGCCGCCTGACGCTCGGCGTTTCCTTAAGCTCGGTGATCATCGGCGCGGCGATCGGCACCTTTTTGGGCGTTCTGGCCGGCTACTACGGCGGCATTCTCGAAACCCTCGTGATGCGCGGTTCCGATGTGCTGTTTGCTTTCCCGGATATTCTGCTCGCCATCGCCATCGTCGCAATGATCGGCCCCGGCATCATCAATGTTGTGATCGCGGTGGCTGTTTTCACGGTACCCTCGTTTGCGCGCATCATGCGCAGCGCGACCCTGTCTGTAAAGGAATCTCTTTATGTGGAGGTTGCGCGGTCCATCGGGTGCAAAAACGGTCGGATTCTGAGCATGTATATCTTTCCGGGAACGATGCAGGCGATGATCGTCAACTTTACCATGCGCGTCGGCACCGCGATTTTGGCGGCGGCTTCGCTGAGCTTTCTCGGCTTCGGCGCCAACGTGACCGAGCCGGACTGGGGGGCGATGCTCTCTTCCGGGCGCAACTATATCGGCGTCGCATCCCACCTTGTGTACTTTCCGGGGCTTTTGATTTTCCTTACTGTGCTGGCCTTTAACCTTTTGGGCGACGGCCTGCGGGACACGCTGGACCCGAAAATCAAATAGGGTTCGGCCTGTATTTCGATCTTTTATTTTCATACGACAGAATTCCCAAAGGGGTTCGATCGAAAAGGAGGGTATCAAAATGCCTGAGAAACTGCTCCTTGACGTGCGCCATCTGCGCACGGAGTTTACACAGGGGAAAAAGGGTTCGGTAGTGGCTGTGAATGACGTCACATTTCAAATTGAAAAAGGAGAGATTCTGGGGCTGGTGGGGGAGTCGGGCTGCGGGAAATCCGTGACGGCGCTTTCCATCATGAGCCTGCTGAAGGATACTCCGGGCAAGATCACGGACGGAGAGGTTTACCTGGAGGGCAATAATCTGCTCCGGTGTTCCGAAGAGGAAATGCGAAAAATCCGGGGAGAAAACGTCTCGATGATTTTTCAGGAGGCCATGTCGTCCCTGAATCCGGCAATGCGCGTCAACGCCCAGCTGGTGGAGGCGATCCTCCTGCATACGGACAAAACCAAGCGCGAGGCGGAGGAGCATGCCCTGAAAATGCTGGGGCAGGTCGGTATTCCCGACCCCGCGCGCGTGGGCCGCAGCTATCCCCATCAGCTTTCGGGCGGCATGAGCCAGCGGGTGATGATCGCGATGGCAATGTCGTGCGATCCGCATCTGCTGATTGCAGATGAGCCGACGACCGCGCTGGATGTCACCATTCAGGCGCAGATTCTCGATTTGATGCGGAAAATCCAGCGGGAGATTCACACCGGGATTCTGCTGATTACGCACGATCTTGGCGTTGTGGCGGAAATGTGTTCCCGGGTCATTGTGATGTATGCCGGCCGGATTGTGGAAGAAGCGCCGGTGCAGCACCTGTTTTATGAGCCGATGCACCCGTATACCAAAGGGCTGATCGCCTCTGTACCGAAGCTCGGTTCGGGGGTGACGAGCCTTCCGTCCATCCCCGGCAGCGTGCCCGATCTTTCGATGATGCCGCCCGGGTGCAAATTCGCGCCGCGGTGCCGCTATGCGCAGGACCGCTGCCGCGAGGAGGAGCCGCCGCTTGTGGAACTGAGCGGAGGACGAAAATGCCGCTGTGTGCTGGTACAAGACAAGGAGGCGACTGTGGAATGAGCCCGTTGGTGCAGGTCAAAAATGTAACCAAAACCTTCTCCGCGGGGAAGAAGCTGCTCGGGAAAAAGAGTGTGGTGCACGCGGTCAACCGTATCTCGTTTGACATGGTTCAAGGGGAGACCTTTTCGATCGTGGGGGAATCCGGGTGCGGAAAATCCACCACGGCGCGTCTGGTCAACCATCTTCTCACGCCGGGCAGCGGCGAAATCTGGTTTGACGGAAAACAGATTTCCGCGATGAATGAAAATCAAATGCGCCCGCTGCGTGGGGATATGCAGATGATCTTTCAGGACCCGAACGGTTCTTTGAACCCCAGAATGCGGGTAGAGGATTTGGTTGCCGAGCCGCTGCTGGTACATACAAATTTTTCCGCAGAAGAAAGGCTGCGGCAGGCCCGCGAACTGCTGGAGATCGTCGGCCTGAGCGCGAAACACGCGCGCCGCTACCCGCACGAGTTTTCCGGCGGGCAGCGCCAGCGCATCGGCATTGCGCGCGCGCTGACGGTGCGGCCGAAGTTGATCATTGCCGATGAGCCTGTTTCGTCGCTCGATGTATCGATTCAGGCGCAGGTGCTGAACCTGATGCAGCGTCTTCAGGCAGAGTTCCAGCTCACTTACCTTTTTATTTCACACGACCTGAGCGTTGTGGAAATGATCTCGGACCGCATCGCGGTGATGTATCTTGGCTGTATCGCGGAAATCGCGCCCAAAGCGGAGCTGTACAGCAATCCGCGGCACCCATATACAAAAGCGCTGCTTTCCGCCGTTCCGGTTCCGGACCCCGCCGCCAAGCGGGAGCGCGTGCTGCTGCAGGGCGATATTCCAAGCGCCGTCCATCTGCCCGAGGGGTGTCTGTTTCACGCCCGCTGCCCCCTCTGCACGGATATCTGCCGTCAGCAGATCCCAGAGCCGCAGGACCTTGGGGGCGGGCATGTGGTCGCCTGTCATCATATCTGATCCCGCGGGAATGCCTCCGGCCAACTGCCGGGGCGTTCCCGTTTGTCTGAAAAGGAGTATTTTCTGATGAATATCTGTGTTTCAAACGGGGAAGCCGTTCAGTTCGAGCTTCGCTTTGCATGGGAGGGGGAAGTGCAGGAAAACGTTCCCTTTACAGGTGAATTCCTCTCCAAATGGATTACAGTTCAGAACGGAACGCCGGTTTTATTGATGGGACTTGGAAAGCGCGCCGAGCTGGACCGCAAACGCGCGCGCCGCGCTGCCGCAAAGGGGGTAAGCACCCTTATAGAGATGGAGGTTTCCTCCATTGGGATTGATGTTTCTCTTATCCTGGGTGTGTTGGGGAAAGGGAGTCTGCGGGCGGTTGCCGAAAGCGCGCTGCTTGCCCTGTATCGGCTGCCCGGCTGGCATTTTGAGGAAAAAACCCAGCGGGAAACTGAGCTTTTCATCAAGGGGGCAGAAGAGACCGCGAACGCGCAGGAACAGTTGGAAGAAGCCCAGCGGCTGGCAGAGCAGGTGTGCCGCGCGCGCGATTTGGTCAACGCGCCCTCCAATCTGCTTTACCCGCAGACAATGGCGGAGGAAATGGTCCGCCTTGGCCAAAAAGTTGGCCTTTCCATGTCGGTGCTGGATGAAAAACAGGCAGCGGAATTGGGCATGGAAGCCTTTCTGACCGTCGGGAAGGACGCCGCCCAGCCGCCGCGCCTGATCGTTGCCCGCTATGACGGCGACCCGGAGAGTTCGGAGCGGATCGCGCTGGTCGGCAAGGGGATTACCTGCGACACCGGCGGCTACTGCCTGAAGCCCGCCTCCTCCATGGGCGGGATCAAGGGGGATATGGCCGGTGCGGCGGCCGTGTTCTGCGCTTTGTGCGCGTTGGCCGAAAATGGGGCCAGGGTAAACGCCACGGTGGTGATTCCCGCGGCGGAAAATCGCATTGCCCCCGGCAGCTTTCTGCCCGGGGACATCATCGGCTCAATGTCCGGTAAAAAAATCGAGATCGGCAACACCGACGCAGAGGGGCGTCTTGTTCTGGCCGATGCGGTGACTTACGCCATTCGCCGGGAGCACGCCACCGCTGTTTTGGATATTGCGACCCTGACCGGTGCCGTCGTCAGCATGTTCGGCTTTACCACTGCCGGTCTGCTCTGCGACGATGAGGAAATGTGCGCTGATTTCCTGTGGGCGGCAGAGCTTTCGGATGAACAGTACTGGCGGCTGCCGATTTTCCCCGAGTACGAAAGGATGATCGACGGCAAGCTCTCCGACGTCAGCAACGTCAGCACGGACGGGTGCGGTACCATTACTGCGGGGCTTTTTATCCGCCGGTTTGCCGAGGGGCTGCCCTGGATGCACCTGGATATTGCCGGAACCGCCTGGACCGATCCGCCGCGCTGGGAATATCAATCCAAAGGGGCCACGGGCGCGGGCGTCACGACGATCTATCATTTTTGCAGGCGATGGGGTGAGGCGCACAGAAACAGCGCGCAATAAGGTGCCGGGAACTGAAATCGGTATTGCTTGAATTCTGCCGCCACTTGCCGGTTGTTTTGTTCTGTCCGTCCACTGCTTTGCAAAACGGGGTATGAAAAAACCGGAAGACACTGCCTTCCGGTTTTCTGATATTTTGCATGCGGCTGTCAGCAGTCCGCGATTTGCAGAAGCAGCCCCGCTGTACCGACATTGTAATTGGAAAACGCGAATCTTGCGTGCATGCTCTTCTCCAGTACGGCGGCAAGCGGAAGCCTGCGGTCACCGAGCTGTAAATCGGCGCAGAGCCGTTCCTCGAATTCCCGCTCATCGCAGGTAAACAGCCGAATCGAAGGGATTGCCTTCAGGGTGTGCCGAAGCGTCGGATTATTTACACCAGGGGAAGGAACGATCAGGATTGTATTTTTGTCCCGGTAAGAATCGCGAAGCTCGATCATCTCATTGAGCAGGTGCTCGGTCGGCTCGGTGCCGGGCTGCAGTACCGCAAGAATCGTTGCGGGAGTCTGCACCGCGAGAGCACTGAGCGGAACATGCCCGCCATCCGGGGCCGTGAGCAGATATTCCCCAACCGGCATATGCCGCAGGCGGGAGGCGATCTGGCTTTCGCGCAGGCGCACAGTTTTTTCTGCGGTTTCGTTTGCAGAAAGCCGCACTGTTTCTGCCCGCAGCAGAACGGAGCCGTCGATCTGCCGGTTCGCGGTCAGAATGCGGTATTCGCCGGGTGGAAGCTCCATCCGCAGCGCTTTGCCAGTCCAGTTCGCGCCGCATTGAAGCGTTTGATAAACGCCGCCGCACAGCCTTGCCACGGTGAAATGTTCGCCGTAGCGGAGCGGTTTGCCGCCCGCGCTCTTTAGCAGCAGTACGGCGCTGGCGTTGTTTTCAGACTGGCCCCGGTGGGAATCGGCCCAGACAGAGCCGGTGTAGAACTGGGGCTGACCGAAGACCGGATCAAGCCGCGCGGGGATGCCGAGCGTGCGGCAAATAGCGACAAAAAGAATGCTTTTGGAACGCTCGGAGCCAAAGCCCATCTGCAGCAGACCGCGCGGGTCTGCGGAAAGCGCGCCGTAATCCCAATCGCAGTCGTTGATTCGCTCGTCGATCGCCTTTTGAATCAGCGCGGGGCTGCGGCGGAATTCCTCTTTGGTTTCGGTGCTGAAAAAGTCCGTGAGAAACGCCCGGTAGGGGACGATCTGTTCGTTTTCAATTCGCGGGCAGAGGACATAACGCCGGAAGAGTTCAGCGTCGGTTTCCCGCTCAAATGGTTCCGCATAGCGCAGGTGTTCGTTCAGCGTGTCGACGTTTAGGTCGGCCAAATCCTTTTCGCTCAGTGTTTCGAGCATGCGGACTTTTTGTTCCGACGGCTCGCCATCACGCAGAAAGCGTTCTACCTCCTGCCGGTTGCCCCCTGCCTTTTGCAGAAAATCGAGGATTTCATTCTGAAATAAGGGATACATCCGCGCGGTTTCTTCCGCTTTTTCGCGGACGAAATAGCATGCACATCTGCTTTCCCGCACGGCGGCGGCCTTCTTCAGCTTTGCCTGATGAATCCTGTCCGTTTCTTCAGACAGTAAGGGTTCCGGGCGAATCATCCCCTCCGGCGGGAAGAAGTCGGCTTCCCATTCCTTTGGCAAATCGTCGGTGGGCCGCAGGGTGACAGTTACGCTGCCGCTGGAACGCAGGTCTGCCCGCTTCCAGCCGAACAGGCCGCCGCGGCTCGCGAACACCATCAGGCAGCCTTTCCCGGTCGTGAAAAATACCCGGCCGCTGTCGTCAGTGGAAAGAGTGGCAATCGGGTAAAGTTCCGCGCCGTTTGGAACCTGAAACTGCACCTGAGCGCCTGCAGCAGGCTGGCCGTTCTCGTCGAGTACCGTAACGGTTAGAGGTGTTGTTTCCGCATAGGAGGCCAGGTGATTGATTTCCGTTACGCAGCCGCTGCGCCCCGTGATTTCCCCGCCGGAAAGCAGGGGAGAAAACACCCGGGAATGAACCAGCATTGCCTTGCTGGCCGCGTAGGTGAACCAGCCTTTGTTCAGCACGGGCTCCGGTTCGCACGCACCGAGATAATGCCAGCGCCCGTCCACCCAGATTTCCACCCAGGCATGGTTGTCGTCGCAGTGCGACCATCGCGGTACATAGCATTGCCGCGCGGGAATCCCGGCACTGCGAAAGGCGGTGACAGCCAGGGTCGATTCTTCCCCGCAGCGTCCGAAGCACCTGCGCACTACGGTCGAGGGCGAGGCCGTGCGGTCATCTGTCGGGCGGTAGGTCGCCTGTTCAAAGCACCAGTAGTTGATTTCCAGCGCGGCCTCGGCCATGGATTTTCCGGAGATTCTCTCTTGCAGCTCGCGGTAAAATTCCTCCCGGCAGAATTCAATCGCCTCGTTATTAACGCGATAAGACAGTATGTAGTTCAAAAACAAATCGTCCGGAATCTGCTTTCCCCACGGTGTGTTTTCTCGCAGGAACAGCGCGTGCCGCACAAATTTCAGCAGCAGAGTGCTGTCATAGCTTGCGATATCGCTGGCAGGCAGCGACGCGGCCAGAAACTTCATGCAGAAGAGTTCGTCTCCGCTCAGAGTTTCCATCGGCCCTAAAAAGGCGTCCGCTCTCTTTCCCATCCGCTGGGTTGCCTGATGAAACGCCTGCTCGATAAAAGCTTGCTCCGCTTGATTCAGCATGGATTTTTCCTCTTTTCCTTCCGATTCGTTCAGTCCGCGCAGGCAAGGCTGCGCATCTTTTCAAATTCATCCGCATCAAGGATTTGGTAGCGGTCCTCATGCGAGCCGGGCAGGCCGAAATGGATTTCTGGGTTCCCCAAAGCGGAGGGATCAAGGCAAACCCGATGAGGGGAAATGTGAATTTGGGTACAGCCGGTTTTGGAGACGATTTCCTGCACGTTGTGCGTGCGAATCCCGCCCCCGGGCAGGATTTCGATTCTGCCGTGCGCGTAGCGGATCATCTCGGCCACCGTGGCCGCTCCGTCAAAGACGGATGCGCGCTGCCCGCTGGTCAGAATCCTTGTTACGCCAAGCTCGCAGAGCAGATCAATTGCCGCCCGCCAGTCGGGCACGACATCGATGGCGCGGTGAAATACGGTCTGGCTTTTGCCCGCAAGGCGCAACATCTCCCGGCAGCGGCCTGCATCGACCGTGCCGTCTGAGTTCAGAAAGCCGAATACGATTCCGTCTGCGCCGTTTGCCAGCAGCGCCTCCGCGTCCAGCAGTGCAGTGCGAAATTCGGCGGCGGTGTAAAGAAAAGCGGACTCCCGCGGGCGAACCATCGCCATGATGGGAAGCCCCGTCTCTGCCTTTGCAGCCTTCAACGTGCCGAGGGAGGGAGTCAGCCCGCCCAAAGAGAGGTTGGAGTTCAGCTCCACGCGGTGTGCGCCCGCTTTCTGCGCCTCAATCACGTCGTCTGCAGAGCCGCAGCAGGCTTCTACGATTAGTTTGGGCATGGAATATCCATCCTTTCCGTCTTGTTATGAATGGAACAGTACCGTCCCCACAGTTCGGGAAGCGAAAACGGTACGGCCCGCTTTTTCGCCCGATCTTTCCTTTTTGGTTGACTTTACCGCCCATATCTGCTATAACGAAATTATTAACATAAGTATAGTGAATTGGAAGTAAATCATAATGATTCTATCGAAAAAACGGAAATAAATTTCTAATAAAGGAATTTAATTTCTGAAATCACTTGATTTCAATCACATGATGTTAATAATGAAAAGATAAAAATCATCTGCCTGTTTGGGTAGCAGATAAAACAGTGGATTGATGGTATGATTTCCAATGGAGAGAAAGGCGAATCGATGGCAAACACGAGCGGCAAGCTGGATAAATTTATTATGAAACGGCTGAACCAACGTCTGGTTTTTTCCATTATTCTGCGCGGCGGCTCCGTTTCGCGGCAGCAGATTGCGGCGCAGAGCCGTATGAGCCAGATGTCGGTCGGGCGGATCATAGAGGAGCTGGAGAAGCTCGGAATTGTGGCGGAAGAAAATGGCGATGAACCGGATGCGGGGCCAGGCCGCAGGGCGAAACGGCTTCGGGTTTCTTCCAATGTTTTCCTATGCGTCGGGGTCGAGATGCACCGCGACGGTATCAATGTCGGTATTATCAACCTTCACGGCCGGGTTCTGCGGCAGATTCAGCACAGAAAGGATCTGAGCGCCTGTCCGCCCGGGGAAGTGATCACTCTTATCGGCACTTTGATCGGCCGAATTCTTTCCGAAAATGCAGACCTGTCTGTGGAGCCTTTTGTGGGCATCGCGTGCCCGGGGCTGATTGCGGACGGAGTGATCCGTTTTTCGTCGCAGCTGAAATGGAAAAATGTAGAGATTCTTCCGGCGCTGCAAAAGCAGACCGGAATCCGGAATATCTTTATTGAAAACGAGGTCAAAGCCCGCGCGGTGGCAGAAGACCTGTTCGGGGCCGGCAGGGATTATGAGCGCAGCATTGTGCTGAGCATCGGTTCCGGTGTCGGTTCGGCGGCCGTATTCTGCCACGAGCTGTACCGCGGCAAGCTGAATATGGCCGGTGAAATCGGGCATATCTGCGTCAGCCCCGGGGGAAATATGTGCGAATGCGGGCGCAGAGGATGTCTTCAAACCTACATTGCCGACTGGGCGATCCTGCGGGAAGCCAGAACGGTGCGCGAAGACATCACGATGCAGGGCCTGCTTGAGGCGAACGCGAACGGGGAGCCCTGGGCGATCAATCTGATGAACCGGGTTCTGGAATACGTTTCGATCGCCATCAGCATTCTGGCAAACACATACGCTCCGGATGTCATCATCCTGTGCGGAAGGCTCATTGAAGAGTACAGTACACTGAGGGACCTGATTCTGAAAAATTACAAAAGGGAGATCAGCGATTATGTGCTGAGTTCCTTTGATTTAAAAGCCTCTGATTTCGATTCGGACGGCACTTTGGTAGGGGCAGGCACGCTTGCCGCCTATCGGCTGCTCGACGAGATTTTGTAGGCATTTCCCCGGCGAGCCGGGGCGCGGGGCGTCACGCCCCTGAACAAATAAACAGCCGGGGCCAATGGCGGTGACCGAAGAGAGTTTTCTGGGAGAAAAGCGCCGTTTGTCCTGTGGAAAAGGTGGATGCGATGTATTATCTTGGAATCGATCTTGGAGGCACAAACATCGCGGCGGGCGTTGTTGATAGCGACGCCCGGCTGATTGCGAAGGCCAGCCGAAAGACACAGGTTTTGCTCGGCCCGGAAGGAATTTGCCGGCAGATGGCCGAGGCCGCCGGTGAAGCGATGGAAAAGGCCGGTGTTTCGGAGCAGGATGTTTGCGGAATCGGCGTCGGGACGCCCGGCACAGTAGAGCGGGATTCCGGAATCGTACGGTTTTCGAGCAACCTGAACTTTAAAGATGTCAATCTGCGGGAGCTGATGGAACGGCAGACGGGAAAACCCGTCCGTGTTGAGAACGACGCGAATGCGGCGGCGTATGGGGAATACCGTGCCGGGGTCCTGAAAGGGGCGAAAAACGCCATCGCCATCACACTGGGAACGGGAATCGGCAGCGGCATTCTCATCGGCGGGAAAATCTATGCGGCAAGCAACTCGGCCGGCGGGGAATTCGGGCACACGGTTATCGCGTTTGGCGGTCGCCCGTGCCCCTGCGGGCGGTGCGGCTGCTGGGAAACCTATGCTTCCGCAACCGGGTTGATCCTTACGACAAAAGAGATGATGCGCGAGGGCAGCCGGTATTCCCTTTTGTGGCAGCTTGCCGACGGGAATCTGGAAAACGTAAACAGCCGGATGGCCTTTACCGCGATGCGCGCGGGGGATGCCCTGGGGAAAGCGGTTGTAGATCGGTATATCGCGCATTTGGGGTGCGGGCTTGTCAACTGCATCAATATTTTTCAGCCGGATATCCTGTGCATCGGCGGTGGGGTCAGCGGCGAGGGGGAAGCCCTGCTGCGGCCCCTGACGGAATATGTGGACAAAGAAGCAAACCCGATGAATGTGGGAAACAAAACGCTGCTCTGCCTCGCAAAGCTCGGCAACGACGCCGGAATCATCGGCGCAGCGCTGACAGGGGAGCAGGAACCGTAACAGAACATCAGCAAACGGAGGGACAGTAGCCTTGAAAATTCTGCAAACATCCAATTATGAAGAGATGAGCCGCAAAGCGGCAAACATTCTGGCGGCGCAGGTGACCCTGTTTCCGCAGAGTGTGCTGGGGCTTGCGACAGGCGCTACCCCGCTTGGCATCTACCGGGAGCTTCTTCGCCGGTATGAAACGGGGGAACTCGATTTTTCCGGGGTTCGCAGCGTCAATCTGGATGAATACTGCGGGCTTTCCGCCGAGGACCCAAACAGCTACCGGGAATACATGAGAAAGAATCTGTTCAGCCATATCAATATCCGGCCGGAAAACGTACATATTCCAGACGGAATGGCCGCGGATGCACAAGCGGAATGCCGGCGCTATGACGAGTTGATCTTCGCGCTGGGCGGGATCGACCTGCAGCTTCTCGGCCTTGGGATGACTGGGCACATCGGCTTTAACGAGCCGAATGATTCCTTTGACCGGCACACGCACAAGGTGCGCCTCAGCGAAAGGACGATCGCGGCGAACGCCCGCCAGTTCCGCAGCATCGACGAGGTGCCGCGCACGGCGTTTACGATGGGGATCGGAGCAATCACGCAGGCGAAAAGAATCCTGCTGGTGGTCAGCGGCAGACACAAGGCGGCCATTCTGAAAGAGGCGCTGTTTGGCCCGGTTACGCCGAGGGTGCCGGCGTCGATTCTGCAGTTCCATCCGGACGTCACCGTTGTGGCGGATGAGGAGGCGCTGAGTTTTTCGGTCGGGTTGTGGAACGGGCAGAAGGAGGAAGTGCTGTGACGGCACCGGATCGGCTGACGGGATTTTTAAACGACCGCTTCGGCCTGTTCCTCCATTTCGGGCTGTACTCGATTCCCGCGCGCGGCGAATGGGTGCAAAGCAACGAGCGGATCACCGCCGAGGAGTACCGCCGGTATTTCGAGCAGTTCAACCCTAGGGAATACTGCCCGCAGGAATGGGTAAAGCTCGCTAAAGAATGCGGCATGCGGTACGCGGTGATGACTGCGAAGCACCACGATGGATTCTGCCTGTTCGATTCCAGGCTGACCGATTTCAAATCCACAAACACCCCCGCCGGGCGCGATTTGATCCGCGAATATGTAGAGGCGTTCCGCGCGGAAGGCATCCGGGTGGGGCTGTATTACTCCCTGCTTGACTGGCATCATCCGGATTACCCTGCCTACGGCGATAAACAGCACCCGATGCGGGATGAGGAAGCATACCGCGGAATCCCGCAGGATTTTTCGAACTATCTGCGGTACTTTCACGGGCAGGTGCGCGAGCTGCTGACGAATTATGGGAAAATAGATTTGATGTGGTTTGATTTTTCCTATCAGGATTCTGTCAACGACATGACGGGCGAGAAGTGGGGCGCGACGGAATTGATCCGGATGATTCGCTCGCTCCAGCCGGATATCGTGCTGAACGACCGCATGGGCGGGCACACCGGCTCGATCCACCCCACCCTGCAGTACGGCGATTTCGTTTCGCCGGAGCAGTACCTGCCCCCAAAGGGGATGACGGATGAAAACGGCAGCCCGATTCCATGGGAAGCGTGTGTTACCCTGAACGATCACTGGGGCTACTGCTCGGCGGATCGGAATTACAAGCAGCCAAAGGAAATCATCCGCGCGCTCGTGGAATGCGTCAGCAAAAACGGAAACCTGATCGTGAACGTGGGTCCGGATGCACTGGGCGTGATCCCGGAGCCTGCCGCTGACATTCTCCGCAGGGTCGGAGCGTGGATGCGGAAAAACGGAGAAAGCATTACCGGCTGCCGCGCAGCGGAGTACGAAAAGCCGGAGTGGGGAAGATTTACTCAGGGCCGGGATCGGCTGTATGCGCATATTTTCGACAGGGGAATTGGCCCGGTGATTCTGCCGGGAATGGCGGGCAGAATCCGTTCGGCGCGCCTTCTGTGCGATGGATCGGAGGTCAGCGTCGCCCGGCCGTGGAACCAGCCGGACAATGACTCGGATGCGTTTCTGAATCTGCCCAGCGGCCCTATGCCGGACGAAAGCGACACCGTTGTTGTGCTGGAACTGGAAAAAGGCGAAAGCCTTTTGTAAAGGAGGGAATCAGCTTGATTTTAAAAAATGCAAAGCTCTTTAACGACAGCTTTGAGATCATACGGGCCGATGTCGAGACAGACGGGGACAAAATTGCGCAGCTCGGTCCCGAACTGACCGGGACAGAGCACAGTATCGACCTGAGCGGGTGCGTGATCCTCCCGGGTCTTGTGGATATTCATATCCACGGCTGCGCGGGGGCAGATACTTTCGACGGTACGCGGGACGCCATCGAGCGCATGGCGGCGCATCTGGTGCAAAAGGGAGTGACCTCCTTCTGCCCGACCACCATGACGGGCAGTGCCGAGCAGATCGCCGCCGCACTTTCCGCTGTTCGGGATTGTATGGATCGCCCGCCGCAGGGCGCGGCCGTTCTCGGCGCGCACATGGAAGGGCCCTATCTCTCCGCGGGGAAAAAGGGCGCACAGCGGGGCGATGCGCTCCGTTCGCCGGATTTTGCGGAATTCCTGCGGCTGTATCATGGCTGCGGCGGTGCTATTCGCTTGGTGGACGTTGCCCCGGAATGCGAAAACGCACACGATCTTATCACCCGGGCCTCTGAGTTCTGCACGGTGTCCGTTGCCCATTCTGAAGCGGACTACGACACGGCGATGCAGGGCTTCCAGTGGGGGATCACCCACGCGACGCATCTGTTCAACGCGATGACAGGCTTTCACCATCGGCAGCCGGGGATCGTCGGGGCTGTGTTTGATTCTGCGGATGTCCGCGCGGAGCTGATCTGCGACGGGCTGCATATCCATCCGGCAGTGCTGCGCACGGCCTTCCGTCTGCTGGGGGAGAAGCGGAGCATCATCGTCAGTGATTCCATGCGTGCGGCGGGCCTGCCGGACGGGGAATCGGAGCTGGGAGGGCAGAAGGTTTTTCTCAAAAATGGAGAGGCCCGCCTGGCGGACGGAACGATTGCGGGTTCTACGACAAACCTGCTGGACGAAATCAAAAACCTGGTGCGGTTTGGCATTCCGCTTCGGCAGATTGTGCGATCGGCCACGATCAACCCCGCCGCCGCAATTGGAATGGATGGCGAGATCGGCTCGATCCGGGAAGGAAAACGGGCGGATTTTACCGTTCTGAACGAAGCGCTGGATCTGCAGCTGGTCGTTGTCCGCGGAAAAGTTGCTTATGAAGCGCCGCCTGCCGTCTCTTTTTAAGCCCTGCGGGCCATCTGAAACAGAAAGCATGCGATTTTTATGAAAGCAGATGGGAGACAAAATCATGGGGAATACAGACAAGTTTGAAATGATAGCCGATGTGTATGACACTCCGGAAAGAATCGAAATCGCAAAAGCGTCGGCAGATGCCATCCGCGAATATTTGGTTGATTCCAAAGAGAAAAATGCCATTGATTTTGGGTGTGGAACGGGTCTTGTGGGAATGAACCTGTTGAACGATTTTAGTTCAGTGCTTTTTCTGGATACATCACAAAATATGATTCATCAGATCAAGCAGAAAATTTCCGATTCGAATATTCAGAATGCGGATACCTTATGCTTTGACTTTGAAAAAGACAGCCTTTCGGATCTGAAGGTGGATTATATTTTTATGGTTCAGGTTTTGCTCCATATTAGCGATGTGGAATTGGTTTTATCAAGATTGTATCAGGTTCTGAAAGAGGGCGGACATTTACTGATCGTAGATTTTGATCAAAACGAAAAAGTAGTTTCAGAGATGGTCCATAGCGGATTTGATCAGGCGAAGTTGACGGATCGCATGACTAAAATAGGGTACAAAGGAATTCAATCCAAAACTTTTTATACCGGGAGTAAAATATTCATGGGGCAGGATGCCTCTTTGTTTATTCTGGATTCTCAGAAATAGAGTCGGATATGGAATCATGAAACAGGCAGCACCGCAGGTTTGCCTTCGTATGCAAGTAAGGTCATATCAAAGCAAGCTGTCAAGGGTCGATATGCTTTTTAAGGCTTTTGTGTCTGTAATACAATTTGAAAATCAAGTACCCTTTCAATACCAAGTCCAATTATAAGAGCTATGTTTTTCAAAAGACGAAAAACATAGCTCTTTTTTTGAGAAATTTTTATAATAATATGGTGATTATTGTTGAAAAATGTGGTATTTTTAATAATATCATAAAAGGAAAGTCGGTGTATTCTATGGTAGGAACGAAAGTTGTAATTGTTGATGACTCCTCTTTCTCAGTGGCATTTATGAAAAGCATACTGCAGGAAAATGGGTTTGAAGTGGTTGGATCGGCGGGAACATTGGAAGAGGTCAAAGAGGTGGTGAAAGAAACGAAGCCCTCTTTGGTAACGATGGATATGACACTTCCCGGTACGGATGGCTTTGAATGTATTCGTGCCGTTCATGAAATTGATGAAAGCATTAAAGTGATCGTTGTAAGTTCCATGATGGACGACGAAATTGTGAAAGAAGCAAAGGATCACAATGTGTCCGCATATGTACAAAAGCCTGTTGATGCGGATGAACTGATTACAGCCGTCAATAGAGTGATGGCTTCTGAAGAGCTATATGAGCTTTTGCAAAAGGAATATTTTTCGGTATTTAAAGAAGCTCTGCTGGACGGATTAAACCGAATGACAAAAACTCTTCTTACATATAAGGATGAATATTCGGATAAAAAAGAGTATCAATCGGAAGGCATGACGATTATCATCGGGATCATCGGCAAATTTTCCGGCAGGATGTTATTTGATTTATCCAAAGAGTCCGCAAATAAAATGGCGGCTGCGATGATCAGAAAAGAACCGGCCGATCAGGATGAAATGATAGCCGCACTTGGAGAATTTGCAAATATCGTATCCGGAAATGCATGCTCCATATTGAATCGAAAGAATAAGGCGTTCGGTCTGCGCGTGGCTCCGCCGACTATTTTACATGGGGACAGTGTTCTGATATCTGCTCCGAGTTTTCCCACAACGACCGCAATCGCAGATACTGTGTTTGGCGAATTGCTGCTGAACGTCGGTTTTCAAAGGGGGGATGAAAAGTGGATGTAAGACATGTGAATCCCTTCATTGAGTCCTTTACAACGGTCATGCCTCAGCTTGGATTCGGCAATATACAGAGGGGGAATTTGAGCGTAAAAGGGCAGGAATTAACTTATTCAGGGGTCATCATTATTGTCGGCATCGTGGGAGCCATAAAAGGCAACGTGGTTTACTGTATCGGTATGGAAGCTGCGAAAAAAATTGCGTCCACTATGATGATGGGCATGCCTGTCGATACACTGGATGAAATGTCGCGAAGTGCCTTATCGGAACTGACCAATATGCTGACGGCCAACGCTGCCACCAGCTTTTTCAATGCCGGAATCACAATGGATATTTCCACCCCCACATTGCTTTATGGGGAGAACATCTCTGTTAAGATGAGTTCGAATCAGGTTTTATGTATTCAGCTGCTCGCTGACGAATATCCAATTGAAATTAATATCGCTTTTGAAAACTAAAAGATGCTGCTTCTTTGGTTTACAAAATGGATATTAACTGACAATATCATCATGGTTTTCTCTCAAGGCGTCAAGGGACAAAGATGCCGCGGGAGAAAAGAGGAATCGCCGAATATTTCTGTACTGAATCAGTATGTAAAATGCCGCGGATAGTTATTTTGCTATTCGCGGCATATATTTTACAGCGCGTCAATTCTGACAGAAATATAGCCATAGTCCATGCCGCCTTCCATCAAAACCGCGCCACACCATTTGGTTCAAAGCCACATATGATAACAAGAATACACAATTTTAAGGAGAATGATAGAGAATGTCCACTCAGTCAGAATCTTCAGCAGCGAATGATTTTAACGATATCGATCATGCTTCCTCACCGGAAACACCGAACCAAATCGATTTGGAATTTGAAAGTCTGATGGAGTTTATGGAAGGAAAAGACGTTTCTCAAATGGCGGAGGCCATCAAACGAAATTTAAAGTATTTCAGCACAACAAATAACCGGGTATACAATAACACGGTCAACTTTATTAATGAGCATAAGCTCTGGGGGACTTATTACCCGGAGCAGGAAGATTATGAGCTTGCAGAAAACAGAGCCCATGCCTTTGTGGAGCACAGGGAGGATTTCAAATGGCTTTATCAAATCCTGAACGACTATCGCTCCAAACGGATACTCGTCAATATCCTTTACTACTGGCTTATGTCAGATCCCAAAAGAATCGATCAGATATATGACAAAACCTTTTCCCAGTATTTCGATCTCGATATTGTAAAATGCAGCAAAGATGAGGTCTTTGTAGATATCGGGGGATTTATCGGAGATACCCTCGTCAGTTATGTACAGACTTTCGGAAATGACTGCTATAAAAAACTGTATTGCTACGAGATAGCGCCCGCAAATATTGAATATATCGAAAAGAATATCGAGCTTTTCCATATTGATCATGTTGAGATCAAAGAAAAAGGCGCGAGCGACAGAAACGGCACGATGTATCTTTCTTCCAATGAGCTGTCTTCCATCAACCAGCTTTCTGAAAGCGGAGAGATGACCGTCCCGATTGTAAAAATCGATGATGATATTGAGGAAGACGTAACCTTCATCAAAATGGATATCGAGGGCGGGGAAGAAAAAGCCCTTTTGGGCTGTCTGGAAAAAATAAAGAAAAATCATCCGAAGCTCGCGTTAAGCGTGTACCACAATCACAAAGACCTTTGGAAACTGACACGCATGATTTATGAAGCCGACCCATCCTACCATTTTTATTTACGTTACTATGGGTCGCCGGTGTTTCCCACCGAATATATTCTGTACGCAATTTAGGCAAACCCTTTGCACTAGAAAGAAGCAGAGAATAAATGCTTCAGCTGCTTTAAGGCCCTGTTACTTCCCCATAATCATCAAGCGGATGCAAGTGGGGAAAGAGAACGAAATCGAATCACAACAAATACGAAAATATTTTTATCAAATCTATTGACCGAATCGGTTTATAGTGCTATCTTTAGCGTTATAAACCGATTCGGTCAATTGTGTTTGGGGGGTAAATGGATTTGGAACGATTTTTTTGTTTGCCGGAAGAAAAACAGAATAGTATCATTGATGCGGCGCTCAAAGCCTTTGGCATCAATGGATATAAAAAAACTTCCGTCAGTGATATCGCTGCCGCGGCGAGGATTTCAAAGGCGATGGTATTCCATTATTTTGGCACAAAGAAAACATTATACCTGTACCTGGTCGAGCTGTGCGGCAGGACGATGATGGCTGAAATCGATCGTCATTTCGACAACAGCGTTACGGATTTTTTTGACAGAATGAAGATATCGTCGAACATTGAATTTTCGGTGATGAAACAGCATGCTGCGATGCCTGCTTTTTTAGCCGGTATGTATTTTGAAAACGACGAAGAAGTAAAGGCCGATATCAAGAATATCATTGACGGCGGGGAAGACTTTAGAAATAGAATCGTTCTTGAGGGCGTGGACGTTTCAAAGTTCAAGGATACCGTAAACCTGAAATCTTTGATCAGGATGCTTCAATGGATAGCGGACGGTTTTACAAAGCAGCTGAACGTGTCGGAGCCTGATTTTGACAAATTTGAAAAAGAATTTGATGAATGTCTGGATATGCTCAGAAACAACTTTTACAAAGAAGAATATGTGGGCTGAACGTAAGTCACTCTGCGGAATCCACATCGCTTTCCGCCGGTAATCGTGAGGAGCATCTGTATGAAATCATACGTATTCAGTTTGAAAGACATGGATAAAACGCAGCTGGCAGTAGCCGGCGGTAAAGGCGCGAATCTGGGAGAGCTGTCAAGAATCGAGGGGATTCAGGTTCCCGAGGGCTTCTGTATCACCACCGACGCCTATGTCCGTGCTGTAGAGAGCAGCGATGAATTCAATGCTTTGGTGGGGAAACTGTCAAACCTGCAGACCGGGGAGCTGGCAAAAATAAGCGAGATGAGCGGGAAAATCCGCGGATTGATCGAAGCCCTCCCGATCCCCGCGGAGATAGAAGAAGAGATAACGGCATTTCTTGAAAAGTTTGGGGAGAAGAACGCCTATGCGGTTCGTTCCAGCGCAACTGCGGAGGATTTGCCGACCGCTTCTTTTGCGGGGCAGCAGGATACTTATCTGAACATCATCGGCAGGGACGAAATCTTAAAGCACGTAAGCAAATGCTGGGCCTCTCTCTTTACGGACCGCGCGGTGATTTACCGCATGCAGAATCAGTTCGATCACCGTAAAGTATCTCTTTCCGTGGTGATTCAAAAGATGGTTTTTCCGCAGGCTTCGGGAATTCTGTTCACGGCAGACCCTATCACGATGAACAGAAAGGTCACGTCCATCGATGCGAGCTTCGGGCTTGGCGAAGCATTGGTCTCCGGTCTCGTAAACGCAGATAACTATAAGGTGCGTGACGGCAGGATCATTGATAAGAAGATACCCACTAAGAAGCTGGCGATCTATGCCCTAAAGGAAGGCGGCACACAGGAGAAAAAGGTCGCGGCCGAAAACCAGAACCGGCAGGCGCTGACAGACCAGCAGATTCTGGAGCTTGAGAAAACAGGCAGACGGATCGAGGCCTATTTCGGCCGTCCACAGGATATCGAATGGTGCCTGTATGAGCATCAATTCTTTATCGTCCAAAGCCGTCCCATCACCACGCTGTACCCCGTTCCGGACAGAAAGGACGGGAAAAACCATGTCTATATGTCCTTCAGCCATCAGCAGATGATGACCGATGCCATGAAACCATTGGGACTGTCATTTTTCCAGTTAGGGTTTCAGGATAAGCCGGAGAAAAAGTCCGAAGAGGCTTTGTTCCTTTCAATCGGAGGGAGGCTTTATTTCGATCTGGCACACGATTTGTCTTCTCCCACAGGACGAAAAATCGTGCTCGCCTCTATGGGCAAGATCGACCCTCTCGTGCTGAATATGCTCAAGAGCCTGGTGAAACGGAAGGATTTTCTGAAATCGTTGTCGCGCAGCGGAAAAGGGTTCTTCAGCATGGGAACAGGGTACTTTTCCTGGGGGCTGGTCGTTCAGTCGATCAAGATATCCCGCGACAACGATGCATCCATCGTTCCAACATTAATGTCTCAAAATGAGGCATCTATCAGAGAATTGCAGCACAGGATGGAAAGCCTATCCGGAGAAGAATTGTTTGCCGCTGTTATAAGAGAGCTCAAGCACATGAAGGAAGCGGTGTGCGACCCCAAAAGCATGGGAGCGGTTTATGCCGGAACATTGGCGTCCAGCTGGATCAATAAGAACATGGAAAAGTGGCTTGGTGAAAAAAATGCTGCGGATTCGCTTTCCAAATCAGCAGCGAACAACGTTACTTCCGAAATGGGTCTGGAGCTGCTGGATGTGGCGGATGTCGTTCGGCAATCCCCGGCAGTGATGGAGTATTTGGGGCACGCGAAAGATCAAACCTTTTTTGAGGACCTGAATGGGCTGGAAGGCGGAGACGCCGTCAGTAAATCCATACAGGCGTATCTTGAAAAATACGGCATGCGCTGCCCGGGCGAGATCGATATTACCGGACCTCGTTTCAGCGAACAGCCGACCGCCCTCGTCCCTTCCATTCTCAGCAACATCAAAAACTTTGGGCCGGGCGCTCATAGCACCAGAACGGAACAGGGCCAACTGGAAGCAAAACGGAACGAACAGGATCTCCTGAACCGTTTGGAACAATTGCCCGGCGGAAAACAAAAGGCCAAGAAAGCCAGGGAGAAGATCAGCGTTTTGCGCAACTTCATCGGCTACAGGGAATACCCGAAGTACCTGATGGTCAGGTATTACTGGATCATTAAGCAGGCCCTGCTGAGGGAGGCCGATAAACTCGTGCAAAAGGGCGTGATTCGGGAGAGGGAGGATATCTACTATCTGTCTTTTGAGGAACTTCGTGAGGCCGTTCGTACCAACCGGGTGGATTACGATATCATCACGGAGCGGAAAGAGGAATATGAAACCTACACGAAGCTGACGCCGCCCCGCGTCATGACTTCCGAAGGAGAGGCGCTGTCTGGTGAATACGATACCGGGAATATCCCGAAAGGGGCTTTGGCAGGCATTCCCGCTTCCTCCGGAACCGTGGAGGGACGGGCGCGGGTTGTCCTGAAAATAGAGGATGCCCACATGGAGGATGGCGATATTCTGGTCACAACGTTTACCGACCCAAGCTGGACGCCGGTGTTTGTGTCCATCAAGAGCTTGGTGGCGGAAGTGGGCGGGATGATGACCCATGGCTCCGTGATTGCCAGAGAATACGGTCTGCCCGCGGTTGTGGGTGTGGAAAACGCTACTAAGCTGATCAAAGACGGGCAAAGAATCCGGGTAAACGGAACAGAGGGATACGTGGAAATTCTATCGCAGGAATGAACCAATATTGAGAGAAGCCCGAAATCCCGGCGTTCAGAGATCGATTTTCTATTGCCGGTGCCGAAGAACTTCAAACGATCTGAAAGCATTGCTTATTTTTAAGAGAGAAAGAGGAAAGAGATGGAGCAAAAAGGAAATAAAAACAAGCTGATTCACTTGCAAAATCAAATCTTGCAGTGTCGCTCGTGTCAGAACGTATTCGGGTTCGAACCGCATCCCATCGTGCAGGGAAACCACAACGCCAAAATCATGCAGATCAGCCAGGCTCCGTCCAAAAGTGTGCATGAAACAGGCAGGCCGTTTAATGATGCCAGCGGAAGAAGGCTGCGCGGGGAATGGTACCGCATATCGGACGAGGATTTTTATAATCCGGATCATTTTTACATTGTGTCAATGGCACATTGTTATCCCGGCAAGGCTCCGGGCGGCGGAGACCGTCGTCCGCCCAAAATTTGCTCTGAACAGTGGCTGTTGCGGGAGATGGAGCTTGTCGATAACGACATTTATATTATCATCGGCGGAATCGCGGCAGAGTTTTTCTTCCCTCGTGAAAAAATTACTGCATTGGCTTTTGAAGATAAACAGATCAACGGGAAGCCTGCCTATGTACTGCCGCATCCGTCCCCGCTGAATATGAAGTGGTTTAAGGACTATCCCGAGTTTACAGAGAAAAGAATTTTCGAGGTGCAGAAAGAAGTGCACAGGATACTGGGGATTTCATAATAAAGAACCCGGGTCTTCAGGGGTGTAATGCCGCGGCATTCAAATTGAGAATAGAAAAAGCTAATTGGAGTGCTTCAAAAGAAGCACTCCAATTAGCTTTGCAGGGAATCTTCCAATAATGGGGGAAAGACAGAACGAAGAGAATCTGTTTTCCATCTGAGCTTAAGAGTATAGAGCGGAGGATTACTTCTTTACCAGGCTCAGGTAAGTGGTGTACTTCTCTTTCAGTCCGTTGGAAAATTCGGCATATTGTTTGTAGTCCATAAAGGAGTTTGTCATATTGTTGCTGTTGATGAACTGCTTCCAATCCTCGGTCTCTGAGACGCGCCTGAACAGGTCGGAATAGTAGGCCTGAACGTTCTCGTCCAAATCTGGGTTCATTACGATACCGCGGCTCTGCTGATGATTCATGTCAACACCCAGTTCAAGGAAGGTCGGCACATCCGGCAGAAGCGACAGGCGTTCATCTGCGGAAGCGGCGTGCGGTGTTAAAGTGCCGCTTTTCATATGCTCTATAGATTCTGCAGGCGTGAGCACGGCCAGCTCCACTTGCCCGCCCAGCAGTGCAGTGAGCATTTCCCCAGCGGAATCGTAGGGTACATAAACCAGATTGATATCGTACAGGTCGTTGAGCATCGCCATGATGATGGCGTCGTCGGAGGCGATCCCGGTACCGGCATATTTCAGCTCGCCGGGGTGTGCTTTTGCATAGGCCACAATATCATCCAGGGATTTGAAGCCGAGGGAAGCGACAGAGGTCAGCACAACGGGGTCCTTGCACAGGTGCGCCACGAAAGAGAAGCTTTTTTCATCCGGGGTAAAGGGGGAGTTGCCGGTCAGGGGTTGGGTGTAGAAGCTGGCGGATGTCGAGGCCAGCGCATACTCATAGCCCTTGCCCTTTGAGGACAGATAGGTATAACCGACCACGCCGGATCCGCCGGGCTTGCTGACGGGAACAACATTCACAGGGCACAGTTTGTTTCTTTGAATGATATCAATGATCTTTCGCACCATAATGTCGTTGCCGCCGCCGGCAGCGAAGGGAATTACAAACTCGATGTCTTTTGTGGGAACCCACTCCTCAGCGGTACTTGCCTCCGCAGCCTGTGAGCCGCCGCTTTGATTTGCAGTCTGAGCACCGCCGCAGGCAACCAAAGACAGCATCATGGAAACAGCCAGCAGTAAAAGTAACCCTCTTTTTATCCTTTTCATCTTTGACTCCTCTCCTTTGTAGGGGACAGATTTTTTATATACACAGTTAGAAATCAAACTGTATATAGCGTTTAGGAATGGACGGCATTTTTATTCTTGCGATTCAAAAACAGGTTTTTCAGGGGAGCACTGAAGGCCATGAGGACAACGAGTACCAGAATGACGGCCGTAATCGGGCGGGAAAGCATGTTCAGGAAATTGCTGTCGGCGATAATCAGCGCGCGGCGCAGGCTGGATTCGGTGAGGGCGCCCAGTACCAGCGCAAGAACCATGGGGGCTGCGGGAATACCCAGCTTCTTCATAAAATATCCGAGAACGGAGAAAAAGACGGTCAGCCCTACTGTGAACATGGAGTTCTGCAGTGTATACGCGCCGATCAGGATAAAGGCGAGAACAACCGCGTTGAGCGTATGGGGCTTGACGTTGAGGATCTTGACGAACAGACCCAGGCAGACGCAGGCCAGAACGACCATGATGATGTTGCCGATATACATCGAGGCGATCAGTCCCCAGGCGGTTTCGGGGTGATCACTGAACAGAAACGGACCGGGCGTTACATTCATCATCATCAGGGCGCCCATCAGAACCGCGGTTGCAGCGGAACCCGGGACGCCAAGCGTCAGCATGGGGATCAGGGCGCCCGAAACGGCGGAATTGTTGGCGGCTTCCGGTGCTGCCACTCCCTCAATGCAGCCGGTGCCGAACTCTTTGCCCCGGTGCGAGGTGCGCTTGGCAAGATCATACGCAAGAAATGAGGCGACGGTAGCGCCGTTGCCGGGGATCATACCGAGGCCAAAGCCCAGAAACGTGCCGCTCATGATATGCGGCATACAGATCTTCCACTCTTTCTTATTGGGGAACAGGTTCCGAATCTTGAGTGTCGCTTTGTCCACGTCGATGTGGATTTCGTCCGCCTTGCTGGTCAGCATCAGTTCGGTCATGCCGAACACGCCCATGGCCAGGGGAATGAAGTCGATGCCGGAATAAAGGTTGACGTTCCCGAAAACGAACCTTTGCTGGCCGGTAATCAAATCCAGACCGATGACGGAAATGAACAGGCCCATCAGCGCTGCCAGAAACGCTTTGGAGAGGGACTTGCCCGCCATGCCGGCAACGGAAGTCAACCCCAGAAGCATCAGTGCGAAAAACTCAGACGCACCGAAGGTCAGCGCATATTTGGCGATGAAAGGCGCAAGAAACATGAACATAATCGTTCCGATGGTGCCCGCGATGAAGGAAGAAAACGCCGACATGCCGAGCGCCTTGCCGCCTTCGCCTCTGCGGGCCATCGGGTAGCCGTCCAGCGTCGTGCAGACGGAAGCCGCGTCGCCGGGAACGTTGATCAGAATAGCGGTGATGGAGCCGCCGTACATAGCGCCATAATAGATGCCGCACAGCATGATGATTCCGGAGGTAGGGTCCATGCCGTAGGTGGCCGGCAGCAGGATGGCAATACCGCAGGATGGGCCAAGGCCGGGCAGGGCGCCGATGAAAGCGCCGAGCACAACGCCGGCGAAGCAGTAAAGCAGGATGATGGGGTCGGCCATGAGCTGGAAGCCCATGCTCATATTGGAGAAGACTTCCGATATGTAGTCCATTTCATAAACCTTCTTTCTCTTTATATTCCGATAAGGCTATTCGGCATGGGAATGTTCAGCCCAACCACAAAGCACAGATAGAAGGCAATCAATGTGCCCGCAGCGACAAGGAGGGACTTCTTCCATGTCTCCTTGCTCAGAAACCGGCAGACCACCAGTACCACAACAAACAGGCAGACAAGCAGGCCGATCCATCGGTAAGCGATCAGCGTAAAAACAGAGAGGCCGGTCACAAACAAAAAGTTTGTCAGCTCGTTTTCATCAACAAGATTCTTTTCCAGCTCTGGGTCCTGCGCTCTGATGCGCCGCAGCGTGTTGACTAGGATGCCGATCCCGCACAGGGTGATGGCCGCACCGCACAAAACGGGGAAGAATCCGGCCCCGGGCAGTCCTTTGCTGAACAGGCTCAGGCTTTGAAACTTCGTAAGGATCAGGATCACGCAGCCACCCAGCATGGCAACGATACTCAGAGCAAGGTTTCCGGTCTTTGCAGTGACCTTCAACTGGATTTTTGGTACTTCAAATTTCATAGTGCCGCCCCCTTTTTTTGATTGGGCATGAGGTGAAAGCTCAAAACCATGTTGAGGGATGCTTTCATTATGTAACTCATTTTTGCATCAATCTCCTTTCTCCTTATTTTCCGCTGCCAGGCAAAAAGTGGATATCACCGCATAAGCATCTGTCACGCCCCCATAGAATAAAAATCAAAATCCAAGAAATATGTTTCTAAGACAGGAGCAAGCGCAGCCATCCTTTGCTCAAATTGAGAATCAAGACAATGTCCGGTTGCCGCAGATGTCTTCTGCTGTCAGCGAAGCTGCCGCAAGCGCACGGTATCTGGTCGTAGTCAGCCGCCGCCAAGGGTAAGAACCGTTGAAACAAGCTTTCTAAGATTTAAACAGATCCTTCGAAAGCTGGACAGGGCTTGGAAAACGATGCGGAGAAGCAGCGTATCAGGGGGATTCCAAGCCCTGTCTGAGCAGGCGACCGCATACCAAATTATGTACAGCCTACCCTTCTGAAAAATGGAAGCCTTGTGCTTTTTTAAAATGCTTTCATTCGGCAGGTATCCAATCGTTTCGCCGGTTTTCTTCATCTTAATCGGGAAAAACTTACCTCGTCAATCAGTTTTTTCATATCGGGGTTACCAATTTTTTTCTGTATCCACGCTTTCGTCTTTTTACGCAAATTGGCTTGCCCAAAAACCGCAGGTGCTTCCGTCAGGCGATGTCCCTTTCGGGAAAGATCGTGCGATTTATTTGCACAAAGGCTGATGACCGGCCAGCAGGTCGTCAATTTCTGCCTGCGGCATGTGCAGATACTCAGTGAGAACCTGACGGGTATGCTGACCCAGCGTAGGGGCCGGCCCATATTGAGTTAGCGGGTACTGGCTGAATTTGATGGGGTTGCCGGCCATTCTATATTTGCCTGCCACGGGATGCTCCGCCTCTACAATCATTTCCCGTGCAGCGATCTGTGGGTCGGCGCAGATCATGGTCATCGTGTTGATGCGGCCGTTGGGTACATCGAATTTCTCCAGCATTTTCTCGCATTCATCCAATGTGTATTGGCTGGTGATTCTGCTGATCTCCTCGGTCAGCTGCGCCCTGTTTTGCCGGCGGGCTTCCGCTTTGGAAAAGCGCGGGTCGTCAATCATATCCTCGCGGTTCAGGGCTCTGCAGAGGTCATAAAATGCGGCATCGCGCGAGCAGGTGATGATGATCTCACCATCCAGAACGGGAAAGGTGCCGAACGGAACGCTGGTAGGATGACTGTTGCCCACCCGTGTGGGATTTTTACCGGTGATGCAGGTGTTGATCACGGCGTTTTCCAGACAGGAGAAGGTTGCGTCCAGCATCGCTACATCGATAAACTGACCATTGCCGGTCTTTTCCCGGTCATACAGGGCGGCCGCCATGGCCCCGAAAGCATACAGACCGCTGACCACATCGCTGATGGAGGTTCCGCAGCGCATGGGGCGGCCGTCCGGCTCGCCGCTCAGGCTCATCAGGCCGCTCATGCCCTGGATCACCATGTCCAGCGCACCCCGCTCACGGTATGGCCCTGTATAACCAAAGCCGGAAATCGCCATGTGGATGATGCGGGGATTGATGGAGGATACCACATCATAGCCGAAACCCATCCGTTCCATGGTGCCGGGCTTAAAGTTTTCTACCAGAATGTCCGCCTGACGAATCAGCTTCATCAGGACGCGTTTGTCCTTTTCCGCTTTCAGATTTAAGGTGATGCTTTTCTTGCTGCGCTGGATGGACAGGTCGTAGATCCGCTCGCCGTTCAAAAACGGGCCGCTGGCTTTTGGGCGGTCGGGACGTTCGATCTTGATGACCTCGGCGCCCAAATCCGCCAGGATCATCGTGCTCAGGGGGCCGCTCAGGAACTGTGTTAGATCCACCACCGTAATGCCACTGAGCGGGCCGTGTTTTCCAGTCATAAGGATTCCTCTTTTCTGTATCGGTTTCTTCTGCTTGCGCAGTGCTTTCACAGGGGAATGTTGCCGTGCTTGCGTGCCGGCAGAACAACTTTTTTGTTGCGGAACATCTCCAGCGCACGGATGATGATGTGCCGGGATTGTGCCGGCTCAACGATATCTTCGAATTTGCCGAATTCCGCCGCCTTATAGGGGTTGACGAACTCCCGGGTATATTCTTCAATATACTGCCGGCGCAGGGCGTCCACGTCCTCTCCGGCCTCCCGCGCGGCTTTCAGCTCCTTTTTGCGGCAAATATCCACGGCACTTTCTGCGCCGACCACGATCATCTGCGCGGAAGGCCACGCAAAAATGATGTCCGGATGCAGCTCCCACGAGCACATGGCTGGGCGTGCACCGCCGACGACCTTGCCCACCGCCATAACGATTTTGGGAACTGTGGCCTCAGACCACGCGTAGAGCATCTTGGCGCCGTGGCGGATGATGCCGCCGAATTCCTGATCGATGCCGGGCAGAAAGCCGGGTACGCTTACGATGGACAGCAGAGGAATATTGAAGCAGTCGCAGGTGCGGATAAATCGGGCCGCCTTGTCAGAGGCGTTGATGTCGATGCAGCCTGCCAGACTTTGCGGCTGGTTTGCCACAACGCCTACGGATTTTCCGTTCATACGGATAAAGCCGGTGACAATGTTGGTGGCATACATGGCCTGTCTTTCAAAAAAATCGTGGTTATCGGCGATCTCCAGAATAATATCCTTGATATTGTAGGTTTTTCTCTCGTTGTCTGGAATAAAGGTATTGAGCATCTCGCAGCGGCGGTCGGGAGCGTCGGTACAGGGATAGGCCGGCGGCGGCTCCCGGTAGTTGGGGGGCAGATAGCTCAGCAGAACCTTGATCTGTTCAATGCAGTCGACGTCGTCCTCGCAGAAATAGTGGGAAACGCCCGAAAGTGTGTTGTGCGTTCTGGCGCCGCCCAGCGTTTCCTCGTCCACGGTTTCGCCGGTCACGTTTTTGATCACGGAAGGGCCCGTAAGAAAAGAGCGGCTGGTCCTGTCTACTGAAAAAACGAAATCCGTCAGGGCGGGGGAATAAACCGTGCCGCCTGCGCAGGGGCCCATAACAGCGGATATCTGTGGGATCACACCGGAGGCCATCACGTTGTTGTAGAAGATCGCGCCGTAAGAGGTGGCGGGGCCTTCCTGAATGCGGCCGCCGCCGGAATCGTTCAGACCGACGAAAGGGACGCCGGCATCCAGCGCCAGCTCCTGTATGCGCTTGACCTTCATGCCCTGCATTTCTCCCATAGCGCCGCCCAGAACGGTAAAGTCGTGCGCAAAGGCAAACACGCCGCGGCCATTGACCAAGCCGTATCCGGTCACAACGCCTTCGGCGGGTGTGTCGACCTTTTCCATTCCAAAATCATGGCAGCGGTGCTTCATGAAAATGTTGTATTCCTGAAAAGTGCCGGGGTCGAACAACAGGTCCAGGCGTTCCCGGGCGGTCAGCTTTCCGGCGGCGTGCTGCTTTTGAACGCGCTGCGGACCCCCGCCCTGCATGATTTTCGCTTTTTTTTCCAACATTTCCTGAATCCTGGTTGTGTTTTCCATATGTAAGCAACTCCTTTGCGGCAGTTCATCTTCCGGATCATTGCTGCAACTTCAGCAAGAAACCAAGGAATCTTTTTGCATTTTTATTATAAATAACGGTTTGATAAGTTGCAATTTCAATTTTCTTATATTACAATAACGTCAAAGTTATCAATTCGAACATCAGATAAAGTACTATGAGGGGTGCTATCCAATGGAATTGACGCAGCTACGCTATTTTCAGGTTGTCGCGCGCTATCAGCACATGACTCGGGCAGCGGCGGAACTAAACATCTCTCAGCCGGCGCTGAGCACCGTGATCGCACGACTGGAGCAGGAATTGGGAATACCGTTGTTTGATCGCAACAGCCGGGCCATTTTCCTCAATCAAAATGGGGAAGCCTTTTTACGCCGTGTCAATCGCATCCTTATCGAGGTGGACGATTCCAAGCGCGAATTGCAAAACATGGCGCAGGATTCGGACATGCTCATCTCTTTGGCGGTGACCAGCCCGCAGTTTTTGCAGGGGATGGATGTCTTTATCCGGCAGCATCCTGATTTCAAATGGCAGCAGCGAGTGGAAGAGATTCAGAATATCCGGTTCATGCTGCTGAGCGGCCAGATCGATCTGGCCGTGTCATCCCCCGGAATTTACGACGAGGACTTGATTTCTACCCTGCTGCTGCGCGATAAATTCATGATCGCCGTGCATCCGGATCATCCCTTGGCCAATCGTAAAAGCGTCTGCCTGACAGAGATCGCCAACGAGCGTTTTATCATGCTGCAAAAGGGGCTGCCCTTTCGCACGCAGACAGATCAGCTGTTCGCTGACCTGGGGATCACGCCCAACTATATCATGGAATGCGACCATCTGCTGCGCAGGGAGCTGATCAATGCCAATGTCGGCATCGGCATTGCCTCCAGTTCAGCTCAATTCCGCCATCTGTACGATCCGCAGGTCCGCTTTTTGGAGATTGAGGACGTACGACGCACCCGCAACGTGGTCTTGACCTGTCGAAAGAACAAATATATGACCAGGGCCGCCCGCGAGTTTGCCGCTTATCTGCAAAATAAATTTCAGGGTTACCGTAAACAGTCTCTGCAGCAGTTTCAAACGGAAGAGGAAGCATCTTTATGACAGATTTGGCGCGCGCTGTTTGAAGCAGTTTAATAACTTTCAAGTTATGGATTCATTTGAAAAACCAGATGAAATTCAGGTTTGTTTATGTCATAGCAATGCATAAAAATAAGTTTGTCAGTACCTGATGGCACCGGCAAACTTATTTTTATACCTTCTTATCTGTTTTTCGCAATGCAGCCCAATATAGAGCTCTCTGACTGGGGGCATCCTATCTCTGGCTATTTCTATCGATTTGACCCCGTCGGGTTCTCAGCTAATTCGATCGGTGAAACCCATTGGTTCTTGATGTCATCTGTCATTTATCCGCTGAGGACGGATATCAGAAAACCGGATTAAAAAGGATTCGTTATACCCGCCGTGGCTTGAATCCCGCTCTGCTCTGCCAGAAAGCTTCTGCTTTCCAATTTGTCATCCCCATTTTTATCACTGTTTTATGATTTTGAAACTGCGTTTTTGAAATAAACAGCGTATTTCCTCCCGCAATTGACTTTACGCGAGAAAAGTGACATGATAAAATCATCCTACCAGTTTGCGCGGCAGGGCCGGATAACCCGTACTTGACCTGGAAATCGATGTGCTCTGGGGGAAGCTCAGCAGTGGGCCGAGGAATTCTTTCCTTATGAGCCGAAGAAAGCCTTTGCGCCGCGCAGGAGCAAAAAAATTGTAAACCAAAGGAGAAGTTATGAACATTCAAAGAAAAGAGCTTAACGGGCAGGACTATGCCCTGATCAATTCACAAAGCCAGCTGATTTCGGATGTGCAGTCTGCGCTGGACCTGATGATGACGGTACAGTACGAGACCGGGTGCAGCCGTATCGCAATCTCGAAAGAAGCCTTCCCGGAAGAGTTTTTTCAGCTCAGCACCCGTCTTGCCGGGGAGATTCTTCAAAAATTTGTCACCTACCATATCCAGATCGCGATCATTGGTGATTTTTCAAAATATACCAGCAAGGCCTTAAGGGATTTTGTTTATGAGAGCAATCAGGGCCGCAGTGTCTTTTTCGTCGCGTCGGAGGAAGAGGCGGCACAAAAGCTGTGCAGAGTGTAGGTTTGTGTGCTGCTATGCTCTCGCATTTTATTGATCAATTATTATTTTCTGGAAATTTATGGAATAAATGAAGATTAACAATCGATTTTATGTTGAAAATTTGGAAAATAATGGATATAATAAGAATCGGTTTTATTTCTCTTTCCAAAGGAAGAATTCGCATCATTTGCTGCTGCAAAGTGCAGAGCAGGCTTTGAATCTGACCTTAGACCGGTGAAGGTGATTCGCGGTATGAAAGACAGTGGTGCACAGCGCCATCAGGCGGCAGCCGGATCAGAAAACAGCCTTCCAAAAACGCAGCACAGGCTGCTGAAAAGCATGTGCTGATGAGAGCGTGCGGTTTTCAGGGCCTGGCCGGGAGGGAACAAAGTGGGAACACGTTTTCTGCCATATGGGCAGGAAGAGAAGCAGGATAGATCGAATATAGAAGAAATCAAAAAAGAATACTCGAAGGTGGACCATGACTGGCTTTTGCTGCACTATCAAATTTCCTTTGCGCTTGTGGTGTTCGCAATGCTTTGTGAGTGTGCAGCGGGTGTGATCTTGTTCCATTACGACCTGATTTCGATTTCTGTGCAGCGCTATGTCTACAAGTATGTCGTTTTGCCCAGTGCGGCGAACCTTGCCTTCATTGTACTGGAGACAGTGGTGGTAAGGTCAGAGAAAATTTCACAGATCAAGAAAATCTATACGGTATCGCTGACATATGTTGCGATTTCGTTTGTTCTGTATACAGTGCACTGTGTCTTCCCGGCAATGTACTACACCTTTGCGGGCGCCATTATGCTGACCATCATTTATGCCCGTTACCGCGTAACCGTGGTCACGGCGGTCGTGGGAATAGGTTGCTTTGTGTTTTCCGAATTCTTTACGGAATGGGACCCGGATAAGGTCAATGCTCTTTCAGACTCCTCACGGATGGGCAATGTTTTGACCGCTCTTTTCGTTCTGCTGGCGTTTTCCGCCGTGTGCATGGTGACGATTCGTTTTGAAAAGGAACGGAACCAGATCAGCATCCAGAATTCGGTGGAGCGTTACCAGCTTTGGGAGAGCGTGCGCACCGATGATATGACGGGGATTTTTAACCGCAAGGCGCTGCACAATGCGTTTAAGGACATGGAGGACAGCACGGAGGAAAAGGTCTATATTCTGGCTGTGGTGGATATTGACCATTTCAAGCAGATCAACGACTGCTGGGGGCACCGTGTCGGCGATAATGTTCTGGTCAGCTTTGCAGAGGTGCTTCGGGAAAACTGCGGGCCCTCCACGCCGTTTCGCTACGGCGGGGATGAATTCTGCCTCTTGTTCTGTGACGTCAGTATGACGGAAGCGGTAAACACCTGCAAAAAGATACAGGCAATGCTTGATCAGATGCCCTTTCCCGGTCATCCGGAATTAAAGCTGACGGCCAGCTTTGGCCTGGCGCCCTATTCTCTTCATATGGATGCGGTGCGTCTGTTTCTCAATGCGGATTATGCGCTGTATGAGGCAAAAAAGAAGCGTGATTCCATTCATGTATACGAGCAGAGCAGCGATCATTCCGGCCGCTTTTTTGAATGACCGGTGAAATAGAAAACCGACGGGGAATACTATATTATTTGGACTTTTGCTGTCGCGGCGGACCGTTTTGGCCGCCGTGATTTTAGGTTAGAGCGGCGGTACGATGTGGACCACCGGACGAGGAGACTTTTATGGATACCAGACTGATTCTTCTGCTCCCGATTTTGCTGGCTGCCGCTGCGGGAACAGCGTGGTTTTTGTGGCAGTACCGAAAGGAAAAGAGAAGCCTCTGGCTGGGGATTTCCTTTCTGGCGGCATTGCTGCCGGTATTGGGGCTGTGCGCCGTCATTTTACTGATGCTGGAGAGCCAGCCGTTTGCATGGGGAATTCTTGTCATCGGCGGGGTTGCGTTTTTGGCGGCAATTTTGCTGTTCCCGTTTGCGCTGATCACCACTCTGCTGATTTCCGGTATTCAGCTGATCCGCAGGGAGGGCTTTTCTCTTTCTCATCTGCTTTCGCTTGGATTTGGGGTGTGCTACATTGCATACCTGGTGGGTTGGCCCATGCTGAGCGACATTCGAAAGGATGATTTTTGGAATTTTCTGTACGCGTATCTTTCCTTTGTATTCTTTGTCACCCTTTCGATTTTTGCGCTGTATACGATCAGCAGCTTTTTGAATTTGCTCCGAAACCGCCGGAAAACATACCGGTATATCATCGTGTTGGGCTGCGGATTGATGAACGGCACCGAGGTAACGCCGCTTCTGGCGGGCCGGATTCAAAAGGGGATAGAGGCATACCGTCAGAATCCCGGCAGCCGGCTGGTATTTTCCGGAGGAAAGGGAAGCGACGAAGCTCTCCCGGAGGGAGAGGCGATGAAGCGCTATGCCATGGAGAAAGGCATTCCGGAAGAGGATATTCTGGTGGAAGACCAGTCTGTAAACACCAGAGAGAACCTGCAGTTTTCTGATCAGCTGATTCAGAAGGACGCACAGGGGGATACGGGGAACCTGCTGGTGGTCACAAACCGCTACCACGTGTTCCGCGCGCTGCTTTTGGCCAAGCATCTGGGGATTCCCTGCGATGGGCGCGGCTCACGCACGAAGCTGTATTTTGCGCTCAATGCCTTTATTCGGGAATGGATCGCTTATCTGGTATTCTGGCGCAAAACATATGTCACCGTTCTGGGAATTTCCTTTTTTGCGCTCGGTGCCGGTTATCTGCTGAGCTGGTATCTGCGTCACCTGTAACCATATGAAAGAAACCGCAAAAATTCTGCCTTAAGACTTTAGAACAAAAAAATTAGGAAGGCACCCGCCTTCCTTTTTTCCTGGGAGAGATGAAGCTTCCCCTGAACGCATTTCTGCCGCTGTGATGTAGAAAATGCCGTACATACGCTTTGAGGGATGCGTCAAAAAACGCGGGGTCTTTCCGAAAGGAAGAGACCCCGCGTTTGTTACTGCACTTTTGGTTTGTTCCGGCTCGAATGTATCGCTGAAAAACCGATCATGCGTTTCAGAAAATCATAAGAAATCCTTGCAGGAAACGAGCAGGTCTATCTTTTTCCACTGCGTTTCCTCGTCGATACAATTGCCTTCCTCAACAGAAGCAAATCCGCACTGTGGGGATAAAGCGATATTGTCGCCCACAACGGCCTTCGCCTCTAAATATCTCCTTTTGATGTCATCGTAGCTTTCCAAAACGGGGTTCTTTGTGGAAATCAGACCCGCTACAAAGGTGACGCCTGTTCCTTTCAACACCGACCAGGGGGCAAAGGAGCCGGAACGCTCGTCGTCATACTCGACGAAAAAGCCGTCATAAGGAATCTGGCTGATAATCGGCGCCACGGAATCGTAAAAACCATTAAAGAGAGGATGCCCCTTGAAATTGCCCTTGCAGAAGTGATTGGCAATGATCATGTCGGCGGGCTTTCCCTCAAGAGCTTTTGTAGATACGCGCTTGAACCACTCCAGAACCTCAGCCTTTTCATACCCCAGAGAAGATACTTTCTTTAAGAAGTTCTCATCAATCATATAGGTCCAGGAGGTATCGTCGATTTGCAGATATCTGCAGCCATGCGCATATAGATCCTGAATGGCGCACTGATAAGCGAGGGCAATGTCCTCAATGAGCGCATCAATGTTGCTGCCGTAGTATGGAACTTCTTTGATACCCATCTGCAGGTAATTATCGACGAGGATCATGTTGGGGCCGGAAATACATTTTTTTGCTGTGACGCCCGGATACTTCTTTGCTTCCTGAGCCAGGAAGTCGAAGGCTTCAATCTCTGCGTGGGCGCGTTCCGCGTTATAAGAAATCTTTCCGTTGATATAGCCCAATTCAATGTGATTGACGACGCCGTTGCGCTCTTTTTCCAAGTGCTGGGTGGTAAAGCCCTCGAACTCCTTGAGCCAGTCCAGGTGCCACCACCTGCGCCGGTATTCTCCGTCGGTTACAAATTTCAGGCCATGGGCAACTTCTTTGGCAACCAGCTCCGCAATCGCCGTATCCTCAACCTTCCGCAAGTCTGCCAAAGAGATTTCTCCGCTCGCAAATTGGGCTCTTGCCGTTTTGACCTGCGCGGGTCTTAAAAAAGAACCCACGATATCGGATTTGATGTTTAACATAAGTACCCCCCTGTATTTGATCTTCTTGGGTCATGATAAAAGAGAAACTGCCGGAGCGGCTTGCCCGCGGCCGGAGCTTCCAATCGCTTTCTCAACTTAGCTTTTATTATTATTCATTATATCATAGAGAGATGATTTTACGGTAATACAAATAAGATATGGATAGATATAGTTTTATGCTTTATAGGAACGAGCGGCGAAAGTGCGGCAGCCCTACCACCGCAAGGGAGAAAGAGGCTGCGAGACTTCTTTTCCCTTCATCGCAATCTCGCAGTATTTCATTGGAGCCGAAGATGTCCCTGGAATCATGGGAAAATGCGTCCTCCGAATCGCTCCTGAACCTGATTGTGCCGGTGGGCGGGAGAACGACAAGAAACAGATCGTCAACAGGCCGGTTCCTCTTGGGAGCGGAAAATAACCTGCACAGCGCCAACTGCTGTTGGAAAAAACACGGACTGATCCGCTGTTTCAGCTCCTCCGAACAATAACATATTCTTATAATGCGATATGCAAAAACCGGGGACGCTTCTAAGGGAAGCGGCCCCGGTTTTCTATGTGTGCTTTATTCCAGCTCGAATGCGCCGGTGTACAGCTGATAATATTTGCCGCGCTCGGCAATCAGCTGATCATGGCTGCCGCGCTCAATGATACGGCCGTGCTCCAGCACCATGATCACGTCGGCGTTCTGAACGGTGGACAGACGGTGGGCAATGACGAACACCGTGCGCCCTTTCATCAGAGCGTCCATACCCTTTTGCACAATCGCCTCGGTTCGAGTGTCGATGGAGGAGGTCGCTTCGTCCAGAATCATCACGGGCGGGTCGGCCACCGCGGCGCGCGCGATCGAAATCAACTGCCGCTGCCCCTGTGAAAGGCCGCTGCCGTCGCTTTCCAGCACGGTCTGGTACCCCTTCGGCAGCATCCGGATAAAGCCGTCCGCGTTCGCGAGCTTCGCGGCCGCGATGCATTCCTCATCCGTCGCATCGAGCTTGCCGTAACGAATATTCTCCATCACGGTGCCGGTAAACAGGTTGACGTCCTGCAGAACAATGCCGAGCGAACGGCGCAGGTCTGCTTTTTTGATCTTGTTGATATTGATGCCGTCGTACCGGATCTTTCCGTCGGCAATATCGTAAAAGCGGTTGATCAGGTTAGTGATCGTCGTTTTACCGGCGCCGGTCGCTCCAACGAACGCCACCTTCTGGCCGGGCTCCGCATACAGGGTGATGTTGTGCAGCACCGGCTTGCCCTCTTCGTATTCAAAATCCACGTCGTAAAAGCGGATGTCGCCGTTCAGGGGAGTGTAGGTGATGCTGCCATCGCTGTGCGGATACTTCCAGGCCCACATTTCGGTGCGCTCGCTGCATTCGGTCACCACTCCGTCGGTTACGCAGGCGTTCACGAGCGTAACGTACCCGTCGTCCTGCTCGCTTTCTTCATCCATCAGCTCAAAAATACGGGAGGCGCCGGCCAGCGCCATGATGACCATGTTGAACTGCATCGAGATCTGGCCAATGGGGTTGATGAAGCTGCGGGAAAGAGTCAGGAACGAAACGATGGTGCCGATCGTCAGCACATTGACCCCGGCCAGGCTCAGGTTCGGCAGACCGGCGATTCCCGCCGCGCCGCCGATCACCGCCAGCAATACATAGAGCATGTAGCCCATGTTGCCGACAACGGGCATCGTGATGTTTCCGTATTTGTTCGCTTCGGTTGCGCAGTAGCGCAGCTCGTCGTTTCTAAGGTCAAAATCTTCTTTTGTTTTGTCCTCGTGGCAGAATACCTTGATGACCTTCTGCCCATTGATCATTTCTTCAATGTAGCCGTTTACATTGCCCAGCGCCTGCTGCTGCTTGACAAAGAACGTACCGCTGCGCCCGACCAGGGTTTTGATGACCTTGAGCAGGAGCACGGCGAATACGGCGACAAACGCGGTCAGACCCACGCTGAGGTACAGCATGGAGAAAAACGCCGCGGCAACGGAAACGACAGAAGAAAGCATCTGCGGAAAGCTCTGTGAAATCGCCTGACGCAGCGTGTCGGTGTCGTTTGTGTAGCGGCTCATAACATCGCCGTAGGGGTGGGTGTCAAAATAGCGGATCGGCAGGCTCTGCATGTGGGTAAACATACTGTCGCGGATTTTTTTCAGTGTGCCCTGCTCCACGATGACCATCACCCAGTTATAGAACAGGGTGGAACAGATGCCGATCAGATACACGCAGCCGATGGAGAGAACCGCGCGGAACAGGCCGGAAAAGTCCGGGTTGACCTGCCCCAGCAGCGGAACAATATATTGATCGATCAAAGTCTGCAAAAACAGCGCAGAGGCCGCACTGGCGGCGGCGCTGATCAGAATGCAGATGCCGACGAGAATCAGGCGAAACCGGTATTCCGACATGTAAGAGAGCAGACGCTTGATGGTGCCGGGCTTAAAGCGCTGCATCGGCGGGTGCCCGGCCGGCTTTCTGCCGGTTTTGGCAGCGGCGGATTGGTTATTCATGAAGGGTTCCCCCCTTGTTCTGAGATTCATAGACCTCGCGGTAAATCGCGCAGGTTTCGAGCAGCTGTTCGTGCGTGCCGATCGCGTTGATGCGGCCGTCGTCCAGCACGATGATCTTATCCGCGTCCTGCACGGAGGAAACGCGCTGCGCGATGATGATTTTGGTGGTGTTCGGGATGTTCTCCCGGAACGCCTGACGGATCAGGCTGTCGGTTTTGGTATCGACAGCGCTGGTAGAGTCATCCAGAATCAGAATTTTCGGCTGCTTGAGCAATGCGCGTGCAATACACAAACGCTGGCGCTGACCGCCGGAAACGTTCGTGCCGCCCTGCTCAATATACGTGTCGTACCCGTCCGGGAACTCGCGGATGAAGCCGTCGGCCTGCGCAAGCTGACAGGCATGGATCATTTCCTCGTCTGTAGCCTTTTCGTTGCCCCAGCGAAGGTTCTCTTTGATCGTGCCGGAGAACAGCACGTTCTTTTGCAGCACCATGGCCACCTCGTTGCGCAGTGTTTCCAGGTCGTAATCCTTTACATTGACTCCGCCGACGGTTACAACGCCGCCCATCGGGTCATACAGGCGGGGAATCAGCTGCACCAGGCTCGATTTGGACGAGCCCGTTCCGCCGATGATGCCGACGGTCTGGCCCGACGCGATGGAAAACGTGATATCGTCGAGTACCGGTTTGTCGGTTTGCCGTGCATAAGAGAAGGTGACGTCCTCAAAGGTAATGGAGCCGTTCGGCACGGAATAAACCGGGTTCTCCGAGTTTTTCAGGTCGCTTTCCTCGGTCATCACCTCTACAATTCTTTCGGCGGACGCGCGGGAGATGATGATCATGACGAATACCATCGAGAGCATCATCAGGCTCATCAGAATCTGCATGGCATAGGTAATCAGACTGGCCAGCTCGCCGGTGGAAAGGCCGATCGCCGCGTTGTTCCCGCTGGCGACGATCTCTTGCGCGCCAAACCACGAGAGCAGCAGCATGCTGGCATAAAGACACAACTGCATCAGCGGCATGGTAAAGGCCAGACGTTTTTCCGCTTTTGTAAAGTCATTGAAGATCGTTTGAGAAACGTCGGCAAACTTCTTCTCTTCAAAATCCTCGCGGATATAGGATTTGACCACACGAATGCCGTGCAGGTTTTCCTGCACGATGTTATTCAGCCGGTCATAGGTGCGGAACACCCGCACAAAGATCGGGTGAACGCGCGACATAATCACGAACATGCCCAAACCGAGCACCGGGATGGTCGCAAGGAAGATCAGCGACAGCTGTGCGTCGATCCGGAACGAAAACATGAGCGCGAACACGATCATCATCGGCGCGCGCACGGCAAGACGCACCAGCATCTGGTACGCGTTCTGCACGTTGGTCACGTCGGTGGTCAGGCGGGTGATGATGCTCGCGGTCGAAAACTTATCGATGTTGGAAAACGAAAAGTTCTGTACATTGTAAAACATGTCGTGGCGCAGATTTCTGGCAAAGCCTGCCGAGGCGACCGCCGCGCTGCGTCCGGCCAGAATGCCTGTAACCAGCGAAAGCGCCGCGGCCAGGATGAGAACAAGACCCATCTTGAGCACGTAGGACATGTCCTTTTGATTGATTCCGTTATCAATCAAAAATGCCATGATAGTTGGAATCACAATTTCGAGGATGGATTCCAAAGTAACGTATATCGGTGCGAGAATCGTTTCCTTTTTATATTCCCGCACACTAGACAGAAGTGTTTTGATCATGGATTGTTATTGCTCCTCCTGCAGATTGGTTATGTTGGTTTTCATGCGTTCCAAATAAGAAAGCAGCGTTTTGATTTCCTCCTCCGTAAAGCCCTGGATGAGGGTATACTCCATTTTTTTGGCATCCTCCAGCATCAGTCCCCGGATTTCCAGCGCCTTTGGGGTCAGCACAATTTTTTTCAGGCGTGCGTCCTGCGCAACGGCCTGCCGCTCGATCAGCCCCTTTTGCTCCATCAGGCTCAGCACCCGGGAAGCGGTGGAACGGGTAATGGTGAAATAGTCCTCAATGTCTTTCTGGTAGATGTCCTGGCCGGCCCGGTCGGCGACAAAACTGATGATCCAGCCGTTATTGCCGGTAACGGTTTCAATCTCCTTCCGGTGAGATGAAAATTCAAAATAACGCCGGATCATATTGTTCAGAGAGCGAAGCTCCCGGCCGACCCTCATTTTATTCATGGGGCATATCCTTTCCAAAGTAAATTGTTTGATATAAAACTGTTGTGTGTACAACATTATATTCAAAATCAAATCATGAGTCAAGAGAAAAAGTGATAAAACATACGCCCCAAAATGAATTCTAATTTGTCGAAATAATACTGAAACGCAGAAGAATTCAGCAGGCTGATACAAGCAAAATCGGGTCTGCAGGGAGATGATGATTTTGCACAGGAAAATCAGGCTACTTTCTAGGATTACCGAATTGTTCCAATAAAAAACAGCAGGCCAATTTGGCCCGCTGTTTTTTATTGGAACATCGAAACGATGCTTAGAACTGAATCACTTTCGGCTCTTCGGTAAAGGAGCAAATGGTGGCGGTGGCATTTTCCAGGTAGAAAACGACCGTGTTGCCGTCATCGGCACTGTACATTTTTTTCAGAGAGGGGTATGCGTCCAGCATGTGCTGTCTTGCCTGTACGCGGTCATCTTCTACCGCGGTCGCTGTAAGGCGAATCCAGTTTCCGCCCGCCATGCCGCTGATTTCAATTTTGGGATTCTCTTTCATCTGGCGGTACACGTTTTTTACCTTGCCGGTTTGGATGTACAGCTTGCCCTCAAAAATCTCCGCCGTGCCAAAGGGGCGCACGCGCGGCTGATCGCCGTCGGTGGTAGCCAGATAATAGGTGCTGCATTGTTTCAAAAATTCGCATACTTCCTGCATGAGTCATGCCTCCGTTTTCTTTTGATTGACTTATGGTTTATTTCCTGCTACCATTGAAACATAGTACAAAACAGAATTCAAGTACGATCATTTTGTATCGTAAGTATCTTTTTAGATACTAAAAGGGAGCTTTGATAAAATGGATCAGGATTTGTTCGGCATCTGCCCCTATGTGACAGTGCAAAAGCTGCTGACGGGGAAATGGACGCTGTTGATTTTATATCATTTGAGCATGAAAACGATGCGCTTTAACGAGCTGCAGCGGGCACTGCCGCGCCTGACGCAGGCCACGCTGACAAAGCAGCTGCACATGATGCTGGAAAACGGCCTGATTGAGCGCACGGTGTACAACCAGATCCCGCCGAAGGTGGAGTATTCGCTCAGCCAGCTCGGCCGGGATTTTGAGCCGGTTCTGGACGCTGTGGGTGTGTGGGGGAAAGAGTATATCGCCTGCATCAAAGAAAAAGAGCTTCAGTAACAGTATTTCCAAACTCTGCGAACTTTCTTTGGGTGTTATTTTCGCGTTTTTTTGATTTTCTTTTACTTTGTGAAAGATGCAGAGAATCAATCGAAGATTTTTTTCTGGATTGGTCAATGCGTTACAGAAAAACTGCCCATGGAACAAAAAGCGGGGTTTTGAATATTGTATTCAAAAGAGTTCTCACTTCTCTTTTGTGAAACAGACTATTGACAGGGTTGTATTTTTGTGTTACTTTAAGTAAAAATTTGATAACCAAACCGTTGATGCGGAGATAACGGTGATCATGTTCTTACAGAGAGCCTGCGATGCTGAGAATCAGGCAGAAAACAAGTCATCAAATGGACCGCTGAGGGCGCAGTCAAAGGGGCAACCCGAGTATTCTGCGACGAGAAGGCATACGTTAGTTGCCGGGGATATGTTAGTATCCTGCTAAGAGCACGGTCGTTGTATCGTGAATCAGGGTGGCACCGCGAGCCTTTTAGCTCGTCCTTGACAAAGTAATTGTCAGGGGCGGGCTTTTTTGTCGTCTCTGGCAGAAAGTAATCTGACAGAAAGGCATGATGAAACATGGCAAATCCCGCGTTTTCAGAAGCAAAACGGCTGGCGCAGTCGGGCAATTTCAAAATCATCCCAATCAGCTGCGAGCTGTACGCTGACCGGATCACCCCCATGGAAGCACTGCGAAAGCTGAAAAATGTCAGCAGCCACTGCTACCTGCTCGAATCGGCGGAGAGCAGCCGCGTGTGGGGCCGGTACACGTTTCTTGGGTTTGACCCCGCGCTGGAGCTGAGCTGTACAGACGGCATGCTCACCCTGCGGGCCGGTTCCTCCATCACGATGGAAACAAAGCACCCGAAAGAGATCATACGGCAGGTGCTCGCGGATAACCGCAGCCCGCGTATGGAAAACCTGCCGCCCTTTACCGGCGGGCTCGTCGGGTATTTTTCCTACGATTACATCAAATACGCCGAGCCGTCCCTTGTGCTGGACGCAAATGACGAAGAGGGCTTTCAGGATGTAGACCTGATGCTGTTCGACAAGGTAATCGCATTTGACCATTTCCGGCAGAAGATCATCCTGATCGTGAACGCGCGGTGCGACCATATGGAAACAGAATACCGCCGGGCAGAGATGGAGCTGAAAAAGCTTCGCGAGCTTCTTCTGAACGGTGCGCCGAAGCAGGAGGCCCCCGGGCGGATGACCTCGCCGGTGCGCGCGTTGTTCGATGAGCCTGCCTACTGCGCCATGGTCGAGCGGGCGAAGGAGTACATCCGCGAGGGGGATATATTTCAGGTGGTGCTCTCGAACCGGCTCGACGCGGACTTTGAGGGAAGCCTGCTCGACACCTACCGCGTTCTGCGCACAGTGAACCCTTCGCCGTATATGTTTTATTTTTCGAGTGACGACATCGAGATCGCCGGCGCTTCTCCCGAAACGCTGGTGCGCCTGCAGAACGGCGTGCTGCACACCTTCCCGCTGGCCGGCACCCGCCCGCGCGGCAAAACGGACGAGGAAGACAAACGGCTGGAACAGGAGCTTCTTGCGGACGAAAAGGAATGCGCCGAGCACAACATGCTGGTCGATTTGGGGCGCAACGATATCGGCAGAATCAGCGAGTTCGGCAGTGTGCAGGTGGAGCAATACATGCAGATCGAACGCTTTTCCCACGTGATGCACATCGGCTCTACCGTGTGCGGAACGCTCCGAAAAGACCGTGACGCGGCGGACGCGATCGACTCGATTCTACCTGCGGGTACGCTTTCCGGCGCTCCCAAAATCCGCGCCTGCGAGATCATCAATGAGCTGGAAAACAACAAGCGCGGCATCTACGGCGGGGCCATCGGCTACATCGATTTTACCGGGAATCTCGACACCTGCATCGCGATCCGTATCGCCTACAAAAAGAAGGGTAAGGTGTTTGTCCGCTCCGGGGCCGGAATCGTGGCCGACAGCGTGCCGGAGAACGAGTACCGGGAATGCATTCAAAAGGCCAGAGCCGTCATCGGCGCGCTGGAGGCCGCACAGGGAGGGCTGAAACATGATTCTGCTGATTGATAACTACGACAGCTTTTCGTATAACCTGTATCAGTTTGTCAGTACGAATTATCCCGACATCCGCGTTGTGCGCAACGACGAGCTTTCGGTGGAGCAGGCAAGGGAGCTGGCCCCCTCGCACATCATTCTCTCGCCGGGGCCGGGCTACCCGGGGGATGCTGGCATCTGCGTCGAGGCCGCGAAAGAGCTGGGGCAGACGATCCCGCTGCTCGGCGTGTGCCTGGGGCATCAGGCGATCTGCGAGGCATACGGGGCAACGGTCTCCCACGCGAAACAGCTGATGCACGGCAAACAGTCCGTGGTGACGCTCGATACGGATTGCCCTCTGTTTTCCGGGCTTCCCAAACAGATCAAGGCGGCGCGCTACCACTCGCTTGCCGCCATACACGATACGATGCCGGAATGCCTCGCTGTTACCGCCGAAACCGACGACGGAGAAATTATGGCCGTGATGCACCGCGAGTTCCCGATTTACGGGGTGCAGTTCCATCCGGAATCGATCCTGACCGAAAACGGCATGCAGATTATTCAGAATTTTCTTGCACTGTGAAAGGAGCGCTTGTCATGATTAAAGAAGCAACCTCGAAGCTGATCGACCGAAAAGACCTGACCTACGACGAGGCCCGGGCCGTCATGGATGAAATCATGAGCGGCGGCACATCGCCGGTGCAGACCGCGGCGTTCCTTGCGGCGCTCTCCGCCAAGGGCGAAACCATTGAGGAGATCACCGCCTGCGCCGCCGGGATGCGTGCACGCGCGCTGCCCGTGGAATATACGGATGACCTGCTCGAGATCGTCGGCACCGGCGGGGACGGCTCGAACTCGTTCAATATTTCTACCACCTCCTCCATCGTCATCGCAGCGGGTGGGGTTCGGGTAGCAAAGCACGGCAACCGTGCGGCCTCCTCCCGCAGCGGCGCGGCGGATTGCCTGGAGGCGCTGGGCGTGAACATCAGCCTTTCTCCGGAACAGTGCGTTTCGCTGCTGCAAAACGTCGGCATCTGCTTTTTATTCGCGCAGACCTACCATTCTTCCATGAAATACGTCGGCCCCGTTCGTAAAGAGCTGGGCATCCGCACCATTTTTAATATTCTCGGTCCGCTGACAAACCCCGCTCATGCGAATTTGCAGGTGCTGGGCGTGTACTCCGAAGAGATGGTGGAGCCGCTGGCCCATGTGCTGCACAATCTGGGCGTGCGGCGCGGCATGGTGGTCTACGGGCAGGATAAGCTCGATGAAATTTCCCTGTCCTCGCCGACCACTGTCTGTGAATTCAACGGCGACGAGTTCACCACCTATGTGATTCACCCGCAGGATTTCGGCCTGACCCCGTGCGAGAAATCCGAGCTGGTCGGCGGCACACCGCAGGAAAACGCGCAGATCACGCTCGATATTTTAAACGGGGCAAAGGGTGCAAAACGCGATGCGGTGCTGCTCAACGCGGGCGCGGGGCTGTATGTTGCGGGCAAGGCCGCTTCCCTCGAAGCTGGAGTCCGTTTGGCGGCAGAGTTGATCGACAGCGGCAGGGCGATGGCAAAGCTGCAGGAGTTCATTCTGGAATCGAACCGGAAGGAAGAGGCAGCGTCATGATTCTGGATGAAATCGCGGCCTATGCCGCACAGCGCGTGGCACACGCCAAGAAGCTCGTTTCACCCGGGGAATTGCGTGAAGCGGCACTGAAACTGCCCAAGGGCGATTTGAGATTTACAAAGGCCCTGCAAGCAGATGGGATGTCCCTGATCTGCGAGGTGAAAAAAGCTTCCCCCTCCAAGGGGATTATTTCAGAAGAGTTTCCGTACCTTGTCATCGCAAAGGAGTACGAGGCTGCCGGGGCGGATTGCATCTCCTGCCTGACGGAGCCAAAGTGGTTTTTGGGGTCGGATGATATTTTCCGCAACATTCGAAATACGGTTTCTACTCCGATGCTGCGCAAGGATTTTACGGTGGACGAATACCAGCTTTACGAGGCCAAGGTTCTGGGGGCCGACGCGGTGCTGCTCATCTGCGCGCTGCTCGATACGAAAACCATTGAGCGGTATCTCGGCATTTGCGATGCGCTGGGCCTTTCCGCTCTGGTTGAGGCACACGACGAAACGGAAATCGAGTCGGCAGTACAGGCCGGGGCGAAAATCATCGGTGTAAATAACCGCAATCTGAAAAACTTTACGGTTGATTTTTCGAACGCCGCCCGCCTGCGGGAGAAGATCCCGGCAAGTGTCCTGTTCGTCGCTGAATCCGGCGTTACGGGAGCGGCGGACATTGCCCGGCTGAAAGCGTCGGGGGCCGACGCGGTTCTGGTGGGCGAAGCGCTGATGAAAGCGCCGGAGCGCCGCGCGGCGCTCCGGGAATTCAGGAGGGCTGCACAATGACGAAGATTAAAATCTGCGGGCTGTTCCGCCTGTGCGACGCCGAATACATCAACGAGGCCATGCCGGATTACGCGGGCTTTGTCTTCTTTGAAAAAAGCCACCGCAACGTGACAATGCAGCAGGCTGCACAGCTCAGAAAGAGTATTCATCCATCCATACCGGCTGTCGGAGTATTTGTGAATGCCCCGCAGGAGCAAATCATATCGCTGTGCCGCGAGGGAGTGATCCAGATCGTCCAACTGCACGGCGGTGAAAGCGCGAAATATATCGGGCGGCTGAAAGCGCTGATTCCCGGCGTGCCGATCTGGCAGGCCTTTCGCGTGCGTACGCCGGAGGATTTGACGGTGGCACAGCAAAGCACAGCCGACCTGATTTTACTCGACAACGGTTATGGCACCGGCGAAACGTTCGACTGGTCGCTGATTTCGGGCATGACCCGCCCCTTCCTTTTGGCAGGAGGATTAACACCGCAGAACATCCCGCAGGCGATTGCGCGCTTTGCACCCTATGCGGTGGATATCAGCTCCGGCGTGGAAACGGAGAAGCAGAAAGACCGCGATAAAATCCTCGCCGCCGTCGCTGTGGTGCGCGGGACAGGGAATGAGGATACGGAAAAACCACAAAACCAGCCGGAGTAATCCGGCGAAAAGGAGTGAGCAGAATGTCTAAAGGAAGGTTCGGAGTTTACGGTGGCCAATATATTCCCGAAACGCTGATGACCGCCGTTATCGAGCTGGAGCAGGCTTATAACCATTATAAAGACGATCCGCAGTTTAACGCGGAGCTGACAGAGCTATTCAACAATTACGCAGGGCGGCCTTCTCTGCTGTACTTTGCAGAGAATATGACCAAGCGCCTCGGCGGCGCGAAGATTTACCTGAAGCGTGAGGATTTGAATCACACGGGCGCGCACAAGATCAACAACGTGCTGGGGCAGGTGCTTCTGGCGAAAAAAATGGGCAAAACACGCGTGATCGCCGAAACCGGTGCGGGCCAGCACGGCGTGGCCACCGCCACCGCAGCCGCGCTGATGGGTATGGAGTGCGAAATCTTCATGGGTGAAGAGGACACGAAGCGCCAGGCGCTGAATGTGTACAAAATGCGCCTGCTTGGCGCGAAGGTGAACCCCGTCACGAGCGGCACGGCAACACTCAAGGATGCCGTTTCGGAAACGATGCGCGAATGGGTGGGCCGGATCGCCGACACACACTATGTACTCGGCTCTGTGATGGGCCCGCACCCGTTCCCCACGATCGTGCGCGATTTTCAGGCGGTGATTTCCAAAGAGATCAAGGAACAGATTCTGCAAAAGGAAGGGCGTCTGCCGGACGCGGTTTTGGCCTGTGTGGGCGGCGGCTCCAACGCGATCGGCGCGTTTTACCACTTTATCGGGGATTCTTCCGTACGGCTGATTGGCTGCGAGGCCGCCGGGCGCGGCGTGGAATCCTTTGAAACGGCGGCGACGATCGTCACCGGCAAGCTCGGGATTTTCCACGGAATGAAATCGTATTTCTGCCAGGACGAATACGGGCAGATCGCGCCGGTCTATTCGATTTCCGCCGGGCTCGATTACCCGGGTATTGGGCCGGAGCATGCACACCTGCACGACATTGGCCGCGCGGAATATGTAGCGATCACCGACGACGAGGCCGTGGAGGCATTCGAGTACCTCTCCAGAACGGAGGGCGTGATTCCCGCCATCGAGAGCGCGCACGCCGTCGCGTATGCGATGAAGCTTGCGCCGACGATGGCAAGGGATCAGATCATCGTCGTGAATCTTTCGGGCCGCGGCGATAAGGATTGCGCGGCCATTGCGCGGTACAGAGGGGAGGAGCTGAGCGAATGAGCAGATTAAAAGAGGCATTTGCAGGCGAGAAAGCATTTGTGGCGTTTCTCACCTGCGGCGATCCCGATTTGGAAACGACAGAGCGGCTGATTCAGTCCATCGCCGAAGCGGGCGCGGATGTGATCGAGCTGGGGATTCCCTTTTCCGACCCAACGGCGGAGGGACCCGTCATTCAGGCGGCAAACCTGCGCGCACTGTCAAACGGAGTGACAACGGATGACATCTTTCAGATGGTGCGCCGCGTGCGAAAGACAGTTTCGGTTCCGCTGGTGTTCATGACTTACGCGAACGTGGTGTTTTCCTACGGCACGGAGCGCTTTCTCAAAACCGCCTCCGAAATCGGGATGGACGGCCTGATTCTGCCGGATGTGCCGTTTGAGGAAAAGGAAGAGTTTGAACCAGTCTGCAAACAGTACGAGATGGATTTCATCTCGTTCGTTTCGCCTACCTCCCACGACAGAGTCAAACAGATTGCAAAAGAGGCTGAGGGGTTTTTGTACTGCGTATCCTCTCTGGGCGTTACGGGAGTCCGATCAGAGCTTTCGTCTGGGATTGGCGAAATCACCGCTCTGGTTCGCGAGGTGACGGATACCCCCGCCGCGATCGGCTTCGGAATCTCCACCCCCGAGCAGGCGGAAAAAATGGCAGCGATCTCCGACGGTGTGATCGTCGGCTCGGCCATTGTCAGAATCGTCGGGCAATATGGAAGGGGAGCCGCTCCGCATGCGGCAGAATATGTAAGGCAAATGAAAGAAGCGGTTTGCCGTTTGGGCTGAACTGCCCTACGTTCCAAACGCGTTGCTGTAAAACAAATTTTTTATTAAAAGAAAATATAAAAGAAAAAAGCATGCCCCGATTCGGCTGATAAAGCCGTTTGAGGGCATGCTTTTTTTGCCACAGCGGGCAATGTGTTTTGATAATGACCGTTACCGATCGATCCCGCAATCAGCCTTTTTTAGGAATGCGAATTCTGTGCAACTTTTTCTTTTTTGTCCTCTTTCGACAAAGTGTACGACATCACCGCCGGTATAATAGAAATCGCAGTGATGGCATAAATTGCCGCCATCAGGCCGAATTTGTCGGCCAAATGCCCCAAGAAGGGCGCCACCATTCCGCCGATGCTGACCGAAAGGCCCAGGGTAATTCCCGAGGCCAGGCCCATGCGGTTCGGCAGATATTTCTGCCCCAGTACCACCGTCAGGCTGCTGGGGGAATACAGCGCGTATGCAACCGGAATCAGAAGCAGAACCGCCGGCGTAATAGCACGAACCATTGCCAGAGCAGCCAGTGCCGGCAGCAGCAGGGTGAAGCCGATACGTGTGATTTTAACAAATCCAAAGCGGTCGCCCAGCCGGCCGCCGATCAGTGTGCTGGCGGCTCCGATTATAAAATAGAAACTCAGCAGGGTGCTGCCCATGGATTCGGACTGCTGCAGTACCTGAATAAAAAAGAGCGGAAGAAACGTGTTCAGCCCGCAGAACACGATGGAACGGCCAAACAGAAGCAGGCTGAGCAGGGTAAAGGGAACCCATCTGTCCGGCTCGGCCGGTTTTTCGGGAATGATTTCCGAAGAGCCCTGTTCCGATGGGGCCTGATTCATTTTCTTGATCTGAGACAGAATCGTGATCGCCATCAAAACACAGGGAACCGCAAGGATCGCTGTCCCCTTGAGCCCAAACAGCGAAATCGACACCGTAGCCAGAATCGGCCCTACGGCAAATCCTGCGTTGCCGCCGAACGAAAAGATGCTGACGCCCGTTCCCTTTTTTTCGCCGGAGACTTTATTTGCCATTCGGGCGCCTTCCGGGTGGAATGCCGCAACGCCGACGCCGCTGATCATAATCGACACGAACAGAAGCCGGAAGTCAGAGAGAAAACCGGCTGCCGCCATTCCTCCGCCGGCCAGCAGTACGCCGATTGCCATCATCCATGGCCGGGGCGTTTTGTCGGCAAGATTCCCGAATACTGGCTGTATGATGGACGAAACCACGGTGGAAGCCAGTACAAGCGTTGCGACCTCCGCATAGTTAAAATGGTAAGCCGCAATTAAAAAAGGAAGAATCGCAGGAAGTGCCCCCTGGTTCATGTCGGTAAATAAATGTCCTGCAGAAAGTAAATATATGTAGCGGCTGTGATTCTGCTGCAATAAAAGACCCCCTTTTGCTGATGAAATACGGAAAAACCAATTCCTAAAGCCATCACTTTGCCTTGCGGCAAAGTGATGAAGATAAGAGTTATTTTGATTGGTCGGTTTCTGATACCTCAGGAACTGCTTTTTGTTGCTTTTCACGCTCTTTCCGCAAAGATTCCAGACCCAGGCGAATGAGCTCTACAGTTGCTTCCGAACGGGTCTGAAAGCGGTGCTCAAAGCGAAAATCTTCAATTTGCTTGAACAGGTCATTGTCAACAGAAACAGAGTACCGCGGCCTGTCAGTAGCCATTTTGATCACCTCATGCTGATTATACACCAGTGAACCAAAGCTGTAAAGATATCTGAACTTTTCTGGAATAAGTTGGGAAGATACCACACCAATAGTTGACAGTGAATCAGTGAACCTATATAATGAGGGAAATTATAGGTTCAGTGAACCACCGGCGAGAGGGGGTGGTAGATATGGCTGTGGAAAGAAAGCGCTACACAATTTCTGTTCCTCTGGAGGTAGAAGCGGAATTAAATGAGCTCAAAAGGGATAGGTACTGCCAGACAACAAGAAATGAGATGTTTCGCGATTTACTGGTACGTGGATTAAGCACCTTGCAAATGGAACAAATAGGGGAAAAGACGATTCAGGAAAGAACGCCTGAAAGCAAGATCACCGAAGGGTGAAATCAACTGCTACAAAAGAAGCTTGCTTTTGTATGAATCATTTTGTTCGTGTTCTAAGGAACACGGATGTAATCTGCACGTTTTGTTTTTGATGAAAATGCTACTCTTCGGCAATGCCGAAAAAATAAAAGCAAGGAGTGTGTTAAATGAAGAAAAAATTGGCCAAGCCGCTGTCAGTGCTTTTGGCAGCAGCTATGGTGGCAGGTGTCGCCCAGACGGGCTTCCCTCGTGTTTATGCGGCGGTGGGGGGCGACGAGGACGCATCCGTATGGCCCGCAGCGGATTGGGACGGCCCGGCGGGGGATTCAGATGGAGTTTTGATTGGGAATACCGAGCACAAATTTTCTTTTTCCTTTGAGGCAACGGGTAGTGCGAAGCTGACCGAACTGGAGCTCGACATTTATCTGAATGACGACGCAAAAGAGATCCCTGACGACAAGGACGACAAGGAGGGACTTCTAGGGAAAGATTACGAAAAGGCTATAAAATTCAACCTTCCCAGTTTTGAGGAGAATAAAGACTTTTCTTCAAAAGAAATTGAAGAACTGATTACACATTGGCTGGGGAAAATGAAAAATGATGATTCAAGAGCCAATACCATCACTTTTCTGAAGGCCGCGGGCGTTACGTTTAGTGGAGATAAAGGAGAGGAGAAAGTCAGCTCTGCAGCCGGGGTAGACATTTCTTATGAAGGCGACAAAACCAATGGAACCTGGTCATTTACGCTCGACACAACCCAGTTGAAGAAAATCGAGTTCCTCGTAGAGGCGCATACAGATAATGAGGATATCTTCTGGGGTAACAATAATTTTATGCTTTTCGATGGGACTGAGGCTTATCTCTATACAATTGAGGAGGGAGAAACCGAAACGGAGGTCGGTACTGCAGCTGATCTGAAAAGCGCGCTGGAAGATGGCAATTATGATACTATCCGGCTGACGAAAGATATAAAAATACCGGCCGGCGAAAATCTTGTTGTGACAAATCCGGTTACGATTGACGGACAATCTCATAAGTTGTCTTTTACTGGATTGGATAACCAACCGAATGATGTAAATGACGCATTGGTGATTGCGGCAGAAGATGTAACCGTGAAAGACCTGGCTGTGGATGCGGGTCTGGGAGAGCTCAAATTAAAGTGGAAAGGTGTGTATGCTATTCAGGCATATGACACCACAGGTGTAACACTTGAAGGAGTTACTGTTTTCGGCGCAAACAGGGGAATCTATGTCAACAGCTCCGAGGTTACACTTGAAGGAGAGATCGATGTTTCTGGCAACGGCTTTGGCGGCATCGAAGTTTCCAATGGGCAAAATGTTGCGGGCAACCCTGAATTGACAGTAAATGATGGCACAACCATTGTTAACAATGATGAAGCCTACGGAATGCCCACTGTTTTGGTAGACGAAATCACAGCCCTTGGTGGTAAAGATGCGGCATCCGGCTGTGTGAAGCTTCCGAACGATTTTGAGGTGCTTCCAACCATCATTCCCGAACTGCCGGACCAGCTTCATTATTATCTGGACGAAGTTCATATGTATGATCCAAAAGCAGTTGCAGCAGTTAGTACTGAAGATGAACTAAAAAATGCACTTAAAGAGGACAGTATTGATTTTATCAGGCTGACGAAAGATATCACAGATATTTCGGGCAGCATTACGGTAAAGCAAGAAGTTGTCATTGACGGCGACGGGCACACACTGTCTTTTACCGGGTTAAAAAAATCTGATACGGGTGCCGATGATGCACTGATTATCGCAGCAGACAATTCAATCGTGAAAAACCTGACTGTGAATGCGGGTCTGCAAGATCCGAAAACCTGGAGCGGTATTTACGCGGTTCACGTGTATAATGCAAAAGATATTATTTTAGAAAATGTAACGGCAGCCGGCGCGAATGGCGGCATTTTGGTCAACAGCTCCAATGTTTCGCTGGAAGATAATATCAATGTTTCCGGCAACGGCTTCGGCGGCATTGAAGTCTCAAAAGGAGCTCATTCTGTTGGCGACCCGCTGTTAAAAGCGGAAAGCGCATATTTCATCAATGAATCGGAAAAAAACGGACTTCCGACGATTTGGGTGGACGATACAAATGATATTGGTGCAGCGGCAGAACTGGTAGAAGTGCCAGACGACACCTTTACAACGGTTTCATTCGCCGAGGGTAACACAAAGCAGGTTCATTATTATTTGAATGAGGCGAATACCAAAGCCCCACAAAAAGTAACGAATGCGAATGAACTGAACGCGGCACTGAATAACCCGGAAATTGCGGTGATTCAGCTGGAAAATGACATTTCCCTTTCCGGTGGGGCGTACCTGGATATTGCACGCCCGGTGGTGCTGGATGGGCAGAATCATGCACTAAGGTTCTCCGGCCTAGAGGCTCTGGATGCGGCTGATCATAATGACGATGCTGTGATTATCCGAGCAGCAGCTGAAGGCACCAAAATTCAGGATTTGACCGTGGACGCAGGGCTGAAAACTCCCAAGGCTTGGGTCGGCACTTATGCAATTCACGCTTATAATACAAGAGAGGTCACTCTTTATAACGTGAAAGCAACCGGGGCCAACGCCGGTATTCTGGTGAATAGTTCCGACGTTACGCTCAAAGGAGAGATCGATGTTTCCGGCAATGGCTTCGGCGGCATTGAGATTTCCAAAGCGAATGAATCGGCAAAGGATCCTTATCTCAATGCGGAGGAAGATGCATCTTTTGTCAATGGTACAGAAGCGTATGGGATTCCCACCCTTTGGGTTGACGGTACAGCGGACGAGGAAGATGCAGGAAAATGGCTGGCCGTTGAAGAGGATACTTTTACAGCGGTTTCCGTTTCCGGCGATAGCAAACAGCAGGTTCACTATTATCTGGATCCGGCACATTCCGAACCTGTTCAGTCTCCGAAGATTACAATAGAAAGTATTCCAGAGGACATGGTGCCCACAGAGAGTAAAATAGCGGAAACCGAAACGGGGAAGATCGATGTATTTTCAAATAATGGTCGTACGCCCGTTCAGGTATCGCTCACCAAGGGCAGTGAAAATTACAGCCACGTGCGTGTCGTCGTATCCCTTGAAAAAGATGGGAGCAAGGCGACCGACGGGATTCAGTTAATCGCTCAGGATACAAATCATGCTTGGTGGAATATTGTAAAAAGCGGCTGGGGCCCCGGTGCGGGCTTCGAATTACCGGACAAGAAAACCACAACCGATGTGTATCTGGTGGCGTATGAGCCGGGAGAATACACGGCCAACATCCAACTGATCGATGTGAGCGATAAGAATAATGTTGTTGTTTTAGCAGAGAAAAGCGCCTCCATTACGGCGGTGGCTCCTGAAATTCTCCACACCGTAACTCTGACGAATGGCGGAACGGGCTCTTCGGGAGGCGGCTCTTATGCAGCCACTGCGACGGTCTCCATCAATGCCGGTACCCGCAGTGGATATAGCTTTAACGGATGGACTGCGTCTCCTGCAATCACATTTGCCAATGCGGCGAGTGCAGTCACAACCTTTATTATGCCGGCTGGAGATGTCACCGTCACAGCAAACTGGAAATCCAACAGCAGTTCCAGAGACGATGACGACAGCAGTTCCGGCGGCTCTTCCTCTAAACCGTCTGCCGGTAATCAGGATACCTCCGGCACAGTAACCACGAACCCTGCCCCGGGCGGCGGCACGGTAACGACCGTTACCACTCAGCCCAGCAGCACGGTGGTAACCGGCGGTGCGGCACAGATTACCGCAGCGGTGCCCGACAGTGCGGCGGCTGCAATTGCTTCGGCCACACCGCAGAGCCCCGCGCAGGTAAGCATTTCCGTTCCCACAGCCGCTGTAACGCAGCAGCTGCAGAATGCAGAAGTGACTAGAGCTTCTCTTACGATTACCGTTCCTCCCGCTGTTGCGAACAACACCAACGCCAACGCACAGGTTGTTGTAAATGCCGATGCGGGCCTTCTGAACGCAGCGCGGGTTGCGGGGAAAGATCTGGAAATTACCATTCAGAACGCACAGACCGGCAGAACGGCCTATGCGTGGAGTTTCAGCGGCTCCGCTTTGGCACAGGCCACGGAAATCAGAAGCCTGAATCTGGCGCTGTCGGTACAGCCTACCTCCAGCGTTCCGGCTGCGCAAAGTGCTGCCCCCTCCAGTGCGGGGATTGTGCTGCGTTTTGCGAATAACGGTCAGTTGCCGGCTCCGGCCACCGTTACGGTCGATGTCAGCAGCCAGGGCTATCAGCCCGGCCAGGTGCTGTATTTCTATTACCTGAATCCCAATACAGGCAGGCTGGAGGCAATGAACAACGCGCAGCCGGTCACTGTGAATGCGCAGGGGTATGCGACCGTTACGGTTACGCACAATTCCGATTTCGTTCTGCTGCCGAAGAAGCCAGGCTCTTTGACGCTGGATACAGTCAGCTATACCCTGCCCAAGGGAGAAGCATACGAGATCGGAGCAAAACTGGCAGGGGAAGGCGCGACTTTGAAGGTGACCCCCTCCAGAAGCGGAATTGTGAAGATCGAAAATACCAAGAGCGGCAATTATAAGGTGATCGGCCTGACAAACGGAATCACGTATGTGTCGTTTGATGTGTATTCCGGCGGGAAGCTGGTTTCCCACTCTTCCGTCAAAATTACGGTGCAGAGCAGCGGCAAGGCCCAGGGCGTGGCCGGCCGCCGCGTAATGAATTTCTAAATTCCATTCAAAGCATTTGATTCAGGCAGGCCCTCCCGAATGCCCGGGGGGGCCTGCCTTCTGCTTGACCAGAACGGCAGCGTTTGAAAGAAAAGGTAAAATTTCAGCAGAGGTTGGAATCCCCTTTTCAAACTCTTTCCGTTCAATTTCCAATTTCTGTTATGTTTGCTCGTTGACAAACGCTTTTCTCGTTATTATACTGAATGTGAAAAATGGATGTGGCTCCCAAAAGGGAGACAAACAATTCAGGAGGTGTCTGTTATGAAAGCAAAAGAGTTTATCCTGAACGACGGTATGAAACTTCCGCCCATCGGCCTTGGTACTTACAGGCTTAACGGAAGAGAGGGAGTGAAGGCGATTCAGCGTGCTGTGGAAATCGGTTACCGCTTGCTGGATTCTGCATTTAACTATGAAAATGAAGGTGCTGTAGGCGAGGCGGCCAGAACCAGCTGTGTGCCGAGAAGCGAGCTGATCGTTACCTCGAAGCTCCCCGGTCGTCACCAGAAATACAGGGAAGCCCTGCTGACCATTGAGGAATCGCTTTACCGCGGGGGACTTGATTATTACGACATCTACCTGATTCACTGGCCGAATCCGAAAACGGGCTTGTACGTAGAAGCCTGGCAGGCAATGATCGAGGCGAAAAAGCGCGGCATGATCCGTTCGATCGGCGTGTGCAATTTCCTGCCGGAGCATCTGGAGCGCCTGACTAAAGAAACAGGAGTCACGCCCAGCATCAATCAGATCGAGCTGCACCCCTATTTCAATCAGGAGGAGCAGCGGGGGTGGGATGCAGCCCACGGCATCGTGGATGAGTCGTGGAGCCCCCTCGGGCGTGCGAACAGCGTTTTGCAGGACCCGGTGATCGGGGAAATCGCGAAAGCGCACGGCAAGAGCATTTCGCAGATCATCCTGCGCTGGCACGTTCAGCTCGGTGTGCTGCCGATCCCGAAGTCATCCGACCCTGCCCGTCAGAAGGAGAATCTCGAGGTGTTCGATTTTGTCCTTTCTGAGGAGGAGATGCAGAAAATCTGCGCGCTCAGCCGCCCGGACGGCCGAACCGCCAATCAGGACCCCAGCGTCTACGAGGAATTCTGATTTTACTGGGAAACATAGAAAACGCCGCACAGGGGCATGCTTTTGCCTGCGGCGTTTTCGTTTTCTTTCTCACTCAAAAGGATAACTTTGTACAGAAAAAGAGGGGGAGTGAAGAATTGGTTGGAAAAGCGTTTTGCGGCGCCTTGTTTCTGCTTGCTGTTCTGGGGGCACTGCTATTTGTTCCGGCGGGCACCTGGAACTACCCGGCCGCATGGATTTACCTGGCTGTGTTTGCTCTGTCCGTACTGTGGATTACCGTGTATTTGTTCCGAACCGATACCAAGCTGCTCGAGAGCCGGCTTCATGTGGGGCTCATGGCGGAGCAGGAAGCAAGCCAGAAGGTGATTCAAAGCATTTCGGGCCTGTGCTTTTGCTCCGTTTATCTGCTGGCCGGGTTTGACCATCGATTTCACTGGTCGGCGCTTCCTTTGGGTGTCAGCATTGTGTCAGAGCTCTTTGTTCTGATTGGCTTCGGGATCGTTTTTCTGGTGTTTCGGGAAAACACCTATACCTCCGCGGTGATTGAAATACGGCAGGATCAGAAGGTGATTTCTACCGGCCCCTACGGAGTAGTGCGTCACCCGATGTATACCGGGGCCAGCCTGATGATGCTGTTTTCCGCGCCGGCGCTCGGCTCGCTTTGGGCCCTGGCGGGAGTTCTGGGGCTGATTGCCGCGATCGTTGTGCGTCTGTTGGACGAGGAGCGGTTTTTGCTCCAAAACCTGCCCGGCTACCGGGAATACTGCCAAAAAATACGGTACCGTCTGATCCCCGGGCTTTGGTGAGCCAGGCGATGCTTTCGCATGAAAGGGAGAAAATACCATGTGGGTTCTATTCGCATTTGGTTCTGCTCTGTTTGCGGGCATGACGGCCATTCTGGCAAAGATGGGTCTGCAAAAGGTGGATTCCGACCTGGCCACGGCCCTGCGCACGGTGGTTGTGCTGCTGTTTTCGTGGCTGATGGTTTTTCTGGTCGGTTCTGAAAGTACGCTCACGCTCGTTTCGGGGCGCAGTCTGGTATTTCTGATTTTGTCCGGCGGCGCAACCGGGGCTTCCTGGCTGTGCTATTTCAAAGCGCTGCAGCTCGGTTCTGTCAACCGGGTGACACCGATCGATAAAAGCAGCACGATCCTTACCATCGTGCTGGCGTTTTTATTCTTGAATGAGGTGCCCGGAACGTGGAAGCTGATCGGCCTTGCGCTGTTGGCTGCCGGAACGATTCTGATGGTTCAGCGCACAGGCGGGCAGGAAGCAGAACAGGCCAGCACGGGGAAATCGTGGATTTTTTACGCTGTGCTTTCCGCTGTGTTTGCCGCCCTGACGTCGATTCTGGCCAAGGTGGGAATCCAGGGGATCGAATCGAATCTCGGCACGGCGATTCGCACGATTGTGGTTCTGATCATGGCGTGGGGGATCGTGCTGCTGCGCAAAAAACAGGAGCATCTGCATACGATCGACCGCCGCAGCTGGCTTTTTATCGTGTTCTCCGGCCTTGCAACGGGATTTTCCTGGCTGTGCTATTACCGCGCTCTGCAGGAAGGCCCCGCCAGTGTGGTTGTACCCATCGACAAGTTAAGCATCCTTGTGACAATCGCTTTTTCACGCGTATTTTTGCAGGAGCGCCTGCCGAAAAAGGCGCTGGCCGGTCTGGTGCTGGTGGTTGGCGGAACTCTTTTGATGTTATTTTGAATCTATGCCCGCAAAAATGCCCCAGTGGTGAAAATTTTCACCACTGGGGCATTTTTGTCTGATAGGTACTATAGTACCACCCGCAGCAACGCTGGGAAAATCGGCGGATTTTAGAAAAGCAACAGGATATAGAAAGGCGGATTTTGGGAAATTAAGCAGCGGTTTTCATGGTTTTCATTTGCTTTTGCGATCTTTTCTATAAAAATATTACAAAAACATATTGACTTTTTGCATCTGCTTTACTATAATAAGCCCATACAACTGGTCATGACAACATGACGACATATCAGCATAATATGGCAGATTACAGAGGCGGAGCAGAGGGGTTTCTATGAGTGAGAGAGCGCTGAAATATTCGGTACTGAAGCATACCATCGTGGAAAATATCAATAACGAGGAATATAAAGTCGGGGAGCTGATCCCCAGTGAACGCGAACTGATGGAGATGTTCTCCGTCAGCAGGATCACTGTGCGCAAGGCGATCGACGACCTTGTGAATGAGGGCTATCTGTATCGGGTGCAGGGCAAGGGCACCTATGTCAAAAGCGAAGAGATGTCGCACGACCTGTTCTCCATCACCAGCTGTACGGAGGACATCAAGGCCCGCGGCATGACGCCCAGCACCAAGGTGGTCAGCGCTGTGGTGCTCCCGGCAGACCGCCGGCGTATGCGCACGCTGCAGATTCCGCAGGACAGCCTGGTGTTTCGGCTTGAGCGTATCTATTATGCAGACAATTCCCCCATCAACTACACGACCACCTGTCTGCCGATGGACCTGTTCCCCGGGCTGGATCAGTATGATTTCGGCAAGGAATCGCTGTATTCCGTCATCGAAAAGAAGTATGGGGTGAAAATCACCCACGCCCGCCGCATGCTCGAAGCGGTTCTGGCGCATGACAAAACCGCCGAGTATCTTGGGGTAAAGGCGGGCGAGCCTCTGATTCTGTTCCGATGCAATACCTATGGGGAGATCAATGGACAGGAACGGGTGATCGAGACCTTTAAGTGCGCGTACCGCACCGACCTTCATAAGTTTTATATCGATCAGGTCCGCTAGCAGAAAGCGGAAAGATCATCCGGAATCCTGGCAACTTTGTGGAAATCGGGCCGTTAAAGTAGAGTATCTCGGGGAGGCGTGCTTTGGCGGCCGTTTTCATATTTTCACGGCATACATAAAACAAATTGAATTGATGTTCAGGAGGTTATGAGAGAATGAAACGCAGTAAAAAAATCCTTTCCGCAGTTCTTGCCCTTGTAATGACTGCCTCGGTAGGCTTTACGGGGTGCGCTTCTCAGTCGGGTACGGCATCCTCCGGAGGAGCTTCCTCCACAGCAGCACCGGCCGCAGACAAAAAGGTGGCCCTTCTCTGCTCCGCAGCGGGCGCAAACGACAACGGCTACAACCAGACGGCGATCAACGGCCTCAATCAGCTCAAGGATGAGCTTGGCGCAGACGTCAAGGTTGTCGAAGCGACCACAGACTACCCCGGTACACTCAAAACCCTCGCACAGGCGGGCTACAAGCTGATTTTCTCCCTGGAATACGACTTTACGGCGCTGATTGAAGGCGTCGGCGGCGAAAAGCCCCTGGCAGAACAGTTCCCCGACACCACCTTTGTGGTATTCAACGCCAACCCCAATTTGGATAAGGACGGCAAGGTCATTCACAAGAACGTGATCTCCGTCATGTTCAACGTCAATGAGGCTTCGTTCCTGGCCGGCGTTCTCAGCGTGGCGGTGAACGAGAATGCTTCGGTTCTGCTTGATCCCTCCAAATACTCCTTTACCGCTGTGCCCGACGGCCGTAAGGTCGGCTTTATCGGCGGCACGCAGTCTGCCGGTATCGAGGTATTCAGTTACGGCTTCGCCGAGGGCGTAAACTACGAGGCGAAGAAGCTGGGCAACGACGTGATCTACACCATGTATTCCACCTTTGACGCCGGTTTCTCCGACACGGCGAAGGGCGCCACCACAGCCGGTACCTATTACGGTGAGGGAGCCAACATTGTCTATACAGTAGCCGGTTCCGTCGGCGACGGCGTGGACGCCAAGGCCAAAGAAGTCAAGAAGCTCTCCATTCAGGTAGATGCCAACAAGGATGCGTCGCAGCCCGGATACGTGATGACCAGCGTGCTCAAGAACACCAACGTTCCGGTTTATGAGCTGGGCAAACAGTATGTGGAAGGCACCATCGGCGAAAACGGCGGCAAAGAGATTTCTTACACGCTGTCTTCCGGCGCGACGGGAATCACAGACCTTTCCACCTTTGAAGCTGCGCTGAAAACAGACGACGCCGCAAAAGCCAAATGGAGCGAGATCAAAGCGGAGCTCGCGGATGCAGCCAAGAAGATCACCGACGGTTCGATCAAAGTGACGAACGCGCAGATCGGCGAAAAACTGGATCTGTCCACGCTGAGCAACGTGAAGCAGCCGAAGTAATTCCGTTTAAGTCGATACTGGAAAGGGCGGAATCAAAATGAACGTCATTGAAACGGTAGGCATCACCAAAAAGTTTGGGGAGTTCATCGCGAACGACAGAGTCGATCTCGCAGTGAAAAAGGGTGAGATCAAGGCGATCGTCGGCGAAAACGGCGCGGGCAAAACCACCCTGATGAACATGCTCTACGGCCTTCTCACGCCTACCAGCGGCAAAATACTGATCCAGGGACAAGAGGTTCATTTTTCATCGCCCCTTGACGCGATCAAAGCCGGTTTAGGGATGGTGCACCAGCATTTTAAGCTGGTGCCCAGCCTTACGGTGTGCGAGAATATCGTTCTGGGCATTGAAATGAATCGAGAAGTAAAAGGGGTGCGGCTGCCGTTCCTCAACGGCAAAAAGCAGCTGCAGCAGGTGCAGCAGGCGATCGACCGGTTCGGCTTTTCGCTGAACGCCGCCGACCGTGTGGAGGATTTGTCTGTTGGACTGAGGCAGCGGGTCGAAATTATGAAGATGCTCTATCGGGACGTGGATATTCTGATTCTCGACGAGCCGACCGCGGTGCTGACGCCGCAGGAGGCCGAGGAGCTGATCCAGAACCTGAAGGAGCTGAAAAAGCAGGGCAAAACCATTATTGTCATTACCCATAAGCTCGGCGAGGTGATGAGCCTTTCCGACAGCGTTACCGTGATCAAGCGCGGTAAGGTGGTGGGGAATGTGGATACGAAAGACACCAGCGAGCGCGAGCTGGCACAGATGATGGTCGGGCGCGACGTGGTGCTGCGTGTCAGCAAGGAACAGCACGAAATCTCCTGCGAGTCGGTGTACGAGATGAAAGACGTCACCACCACCGATTTGTCGGGAAAGGAAATCCTCAGCGATATCAGCCTGTGTTTACATAAGGGCGAAATCCTCGGCATCGCCGGAGTGGAGGGCAACGGCCAGAGCGAGCTGCTCAAGGTGCTGACCGGGCTGATGACGGTGACAAAGGGCCAGATTCTGCTGGAATGCGGTGATATTACCAACTGGTGGCCGGCAGATATCCGCGGGGCGGGCGTGGGGATGATCCACGAGGACCGCTACGCACAGGGACTGTGCCGCACCATGAATCTGAAAGAAAATGCGATTGCAGGCTACCACTGCCGCGGCGATGTGTGTACGCCCTCGGGGCTTTTGCGCGACCGCGCGATCTGCTACAAGCGTGACGATATGATCCGGGATTACGACATCCGTGTGGCAGACCCCGAAGGCGCGGTTTCACAGCTTTCCGGCGGCAATGCCCAAAAGCTGATTATTGCCCGGGAGTTTGCCTCGAACCCCAAGGTCGTGATTGCGTCCCAGCCTACCCGGGGCGTGGATGTGGGTTCGATCGAGTTTATCCACAATAAGATTCTTGATCTGGCAAAAACGGGGGTCGGCATCATTCTGATCTCGAGCGAGCTTTCCGAGGTCATGAGCCTTTCCGACCGCATCGCCGTGATGTATAAGGGCCGTATCATCGGCCAGGTGGATGCCGCGGGGGCGACCAAGGAAGAAATCGGCCTGCTGATGGCGGGCATTACGGGCAAGGAGGCGAGCAGCGCGTGAAGATGGAGAAAATCGTCCGGCAAACGTTCAATACGCTGCTGCCTGTGCTGTGCGCGTTTTTTGTCGGCGGAATCATCATCGTCTGCATCGGGGAAAACCCGCTGACGGTGTATGGGCTGATGCTGAAAAATACCCTGTTCGAATGGAAGGGCCTGATCAAAACACTGCATTTTGCCTCCCCCTTAATTTTGACCGGCCTTGCCATCGGCATTACCTTTAAAGCAAACATCTTTAATATGGGGGTAGAGGGTCAGATGCTCGGCGGCGCGTTTACCGCTTGCGTTCTGGGGTTCACGCTCCAGGGGCTGCCGTCCGTGGTGCATATCGGCGTCTGTCTTTTGGCGGGCGTTGTCTGCGGCATGCTGCTGGCGGTGATACCGGCGCTGCTCAAGGCGTATCTGCATGTGAACGAGATGGTCGTTACCCTGATGCTCAACTACGCGATCATCGAAATTCTGCGGGTGCTGTCGCAGACGATCTACCGCGACCCGGCCTCCGGGTATGTGTCCACTCCGCCCGTGCTGTCCTCCGCCATGATGAACCGGCTGGGCGGCACAAGCCTGACGGCGTTCTTCCCGGTGACGATGGTTGTATTTGTGCTGATGTATCTGGTGTTCAACAAATCCCGTTTGGGGTATGAAATCAAATCCATCGGCAGAAATCCGGAATTTGCAGAGGCCAGCGGCATGAACGTGGCGAAGAAGATCGTCGTGATGATGCTCATCAGCGGTGCGCTCAGCGGCCTTGCGGGCTCGGGCTTTATGCTCAGCGAAAAATTCAAGTACACCCTCGATTTTTCCGGTACCCCCGGCCTTGGGTGGGACGGCATGCTGATCTCTCTGCTGGGCGGGCACAGCCCCATCGGCATTTTGGTCGCTGCGATTTTTTATAGCGCACTGAAAACCGGCAGCGATACCATCGGCATCTTTACGAACGTACCGAAAGAAATCGTGGGCGTCATTCAGGGCCTTTTGATTCTGTTCTTGTCCATCCGCTTTATCGATGAACATACCACGCTGTTCTCGCGGCTGAAAGCAAAGTTTCCCTCCCGCGGCAAAAAGGAGGCGACCAGCGCATGAATTTTGAAAGAATGCTTTACGACATGCTTTCGTACAGCGCGCCGATCATCCTCTGCGTGCTGGGCGGCAACTTTGCGCACCGGGCGAACGTGCTGAACATCGCGCTAGAGGGCATGCTGCTGATGGGGGCTTTTACCTCCGTGCTGTTTGTGATGCTGACGAAAAATATCTTCCTCGGCATACTGGGCAGTATTATTATTTCCCTCCTGCTGGGGCTGGTTTTTAGCTTTATGAGCGTGACCAAGAAGGGCAACCCGATCATCGCCGGTCTGGCCATCAACCTGATCGCATCCTCGGTCAGCGCCTTTATTCTGAAAGCGATGAGCCTGCCGAACCTGAATGTAAACAGCATCGTGGATGTTGCGGCGCTGAAAATCCACATTCCGATCATTCAGAGCATCCCGTTTTTGGGTAAAATCCTCAGCGGCCATCCGTTCCTCACTTACCTGAGCTTCCTTGGTATTTTCATCATGTGGGTGATCATGTACCGCACAAAGTTCGGCGTGTATGTACGCGTTGTCGGTGAAAACGAAGAGGCTGCCGTCAGCGTGGGAATCCGCACCAACCGCATCAAATACGCCGCGATCCTGATCGGCGCGGTCTGCTGTGCGCTGGCCGGGGCAAACATGGCGCTGGAGAAAATGGCGCTCTTTACCAATAACATGAGCGCCGGAATCGGCTTCATCGCCATCGCCGCCATTTTCTGCGGCAAGGGGCAGCCGGTCAGAACGTCCCTGTATGCCATGCTGTTCGGCCTGATGCAGGCGCTGGCAATCAATCTGAACATTTCCGCCGGGCCGGCTTCGGGCCTGCTGAATACGCTGCCGTATTTTATGATCATCATGATTTTGGCGGTCGTTTCGGCCATGCAGCTCCGGAACAACCATGTGCGTGGATTTAAGGCGGAATGATCACCCCAACCGGTGAAAAAAGCAAAGCTGGGAGTGAAGCAGTATGAAGAAAACCGCGATTCTGGTCGTGGATATGGTATATGACTTTACCAACGAAAACGGGCTGGTGTATTACCCGCAGAACAAAGAGATTCTGCCGAGAATCCGGCAAGCGGTAGACATCTGCCGGCAGTACGGAGCGCTGGTGGTGTATTTGCAGCACTGCTACCGCAAGGGCAAGCCCGACAAAAATCTGACCTCGATGCGCCCGAACTGCATTGAGGGAAGCGGAGGGGAAGAAATCGACCCATCGCTTGAGGTTCTGCCGCAGGATTATGTGATCAAAAAGCGGCGTTACAGCGCCTTTTTCGGCACAGACCTTGATCTGGTGCTGCGCGAGCACGACATCCGCCGGGTGATTGTGGTCGGCACGAAAACAAACTGCTGTATCCGCGCCACGGTGACGGACGCCTATAATCTCGATTACGAGGTGCATGTGGTCCGCGACTGTGTGGCAACAAACGACCCGGTGGTCAACGAGGTGCACCTGACGGATATCCACAAGTATCTGGGGCACGTGCTGCCGCTGGGGGAATTGGAGGCGCTGCTCGCCCGGGAGGAAGCCGATGAAACAGTATGATGTTCTGACGAGCGGTTATGTCAGCATGGACCGCATCATCAAGGTGCTGTCGCCGCTGCGGGTGGGCTTTACCTCTCTGGTGGAAAACGCGGATAACGCGAAAATCTATTATGGCGGCTGCTCGGTGAATATCGCCTATGAGCTGGCACGCCTGGGAATGAAAGCGGTGCCTTATATCCGTGTGGGTGAGGACTGGCGGGAAATCGGGTTTTACGATTACCTGCATAAGGGCGGCGTCTGCATGGGCGCGATTGCTGAGGTGCCGGGCGAAACAACCTCGAACTGCTATTTGCTGGAAGACGCGGAGAAAGACCATGTTACGGTCTTTTATCCCGGCGCCATGCACGCCAAATATGCCGGGCCGATGGAGGACCACTGGTTTCAGGAAAGCCGTCTCGGCGTGATGACCGTCGGCTCTTACCCCGATAATCTGGAATTTTTGGAGCGCTGTGAGAAAAACGGCCTGCCGCTGGTGTTCGGCATGAAATCGGATTTCGACGCGTTTCCGCCGGAATTTCTGCGCAGGGTTCTGCGGTACAGCCGGGTTATCTTCGCCAATAACGCGGAGCGGGAAACCATTGAACGGCTGTACTCCATGCGTTCCATCACGGAGCTGTTTGAGCAGGGGAACGCGGATGTGATCGTCATTACCCTCGGCAGCCGGGGCAGCATCTGCTACCGAAAAACGCCGGAGGGCTACGATATGGCCGAAATGCGCATCGCGCGCTGTGAGCATGTCATAGACACCACCGGCTCCGGCGACGCGTATCTATCGGGCTTTTTATACGGGTATTTAAATGGCTATGAGCCCGTGGAATGCTGCAATCTGGGGAGTATCCTCTCCTCCTTTGTGGTGGAAAAAATGGGCTGCAGCACCAACGCCCCCGATCTGCAGCAGCTTTTGCAGCGGTACCGGGAGTTCCAGCAGCGGCAGCGCTGACGGAAAAGAGAAAGGAGCAACGATTGCGTGAAATCATTGTATTTGAAAGCAGATGAAAGCATCGCCCCCTACGTGATTTTTTCCGGCGACCCGTGGCGGGTGGAGGTGCTGGCCAAATATCTGGAAAACGCGGAGCATGTGGCCTTTTCGCGGGAGTTCAATACCTATACCGGCGAGTACCGCGGGATGCCCGTGACCGTGACCTCTACCGGTATCGGCGCGCCGTCGGCTGCCATCGCCATGGAGGAGATGTATGCCTGCGGCATGAAGGTCGCCGTGCGCATGGGAACAGTGATGTCGCTCAAAGACGAGCTGCTGGGGCAGTTTATTATTCCATCGGCGGCCATGCGGGAAGAGGGCACCAGCCAAACCTATGTGCCGGAGGGCTACCCCGCCGTTGCGGATATCGGCCTGATCGACTGCATGAACCGCACGGTGGCAGAGCACGGCAAGGGATACTATAACGGCATCAACTGCACGATGGACGGTTTTTATTCGCAGATGAAGGAGTCGCGCCTTTCAAAAGAGCGCGGCGTGGAAATTCCCGACACCTTTGCCCGGCTCAAACGCTTGGGCATCGCCGGGATCGATATGGAGAGCAGCTGCATTCTCACTCTGGCGTCGCTGATGGGCGTTCGCGCCTGCATTGTCACGCTGGTTACGGTGCTGGAGAATCTGAAGGATGAGCTGCGCGGACAGGAGAGAACCGACGCGGAGGATCTTCTCTGCCGCGTTGTTCTGGAAGGACTCTATAAGCTGCATCAGGAAGGAGCGCAGAAAGCATGAGCAAGCTGGATTTACTGGGAAAAGGACACCCGTTTATTATTGGTATGGTGCACTGCCGCCCGCTGCCGGGGAGCCCCCGCTACGAAGGCGATATGCAGAAGATCATACAGCTCGCCGTCGAGGACGCTGTTACGCTGGAAAAGGCGGGTGTGGATGCCCTTATCGTTGAAAATATGGGCGACGATCCGTTTTTGATCGAGCTCGAAACGGCACAGAGCACGGCGATGGCCGCCGTGTCGATGGCAGTGCGGCAGAGCGTGTCTCTGCCCATCGGGATCGACGCTGCCATGAATGACTACCGGTCTGCCATTTCGATTGCGCAGGCTATCGGCGGTGAGTTTGTGCGCATCCCCGTGTTTGTGGATACGGTGCATTACGGTGGGGTCGGCATCATTCCGCCCTGCGCGTCGCAGGCCGTGCGCTACCGCAAGGATCTGGGCGCGGAGCACATTCGCATTTTTGCCGATATTCAGGTCAAGCACACCACCGTGGTAATGCCGAACATCAGTCTGGAGGATTCCGCCCGCGCCGCGCAGGACAGCGGAGCGGACGCGCTGATCGTCACCGGCACGCGCATCGGGCAGGAAACACCGATCGAGATCATTGAGCGTGTGAAAAAGGTCGTCGGCCTCCCGGTTCTGGCGGGCAGCGGCGTCAACACGGGGAATGTGCGCGAGCAGATGAAGATCGCCGACGGCGCGATTATCGGCAGCGGCCTGAAAGAGGGCGGCGTGCTTACCAACCCGATCTCTTATGAGCTGACAAAAGCGCTGACAGACAAACTGCGGTAACACGCTCTGCCAAACGGCGTCGGGGAAAGGCCCCGGCCCCAAAAAAGAAAGGATGAGGCATATATGGCAATCATGAGGCCAATGAAGCTTGCGGGCAGCGAGCTGATGTTCGGAAAGGGCTGCCTGGAGCATGTAAAAACGATCAAGGGAACCCGTGCGATGATCGTGATGTCGGGCGGCAGCCTTGCGAGAAACGGCATTTTAGATAAAGTACGCGGCTACCTGAAAGAAGCGGGCCTTGTGTCCGAGGTATTCCAGGGCGTAGAGCCCGACCCGAGCTTTGCCACCGTGATGCAGGGCGCAAAAGCCATGCTGGAATTTGAACCCGATGTGATCGTGGCGCTGGGCGGCGGCTCCGCCATGGACGCGGCGAAGGGTATGTGGATTTACTATGAGCATCCCGAACTGACCAGCCTTGCGGACATCATGGCTCCGAACCCGTTCCCCGCGCTGCGCACAAAAGCGAGGATGGTCTGCATTCCGTCTACCAGCGGCACCGCGAGCGAGGTCAGCCGCAGCATCGTGATCACCGACGAGCACAAGGTAAAGCACGGCATCGGCAATATGGAGATGATGCCCGACATCGCGATCTGCGACCCCGAGGTAACGGCCTCGATGCCGAAAAAGATCACGGCGGAAACGGGTATGGACGCGCTGACCCACGCCGTGGAGGCGTATGTTTCGCGCAGAGCCAACTATGTCAGCGATACGCTGGCCGCACAGGCGGTGCGGGATGTGTTTGAGTACCTGCCCAAAGCGTATGAGGAGGGCGAAAATCTCGATTATCGCGAGAAAATGCAGAACGCTTCCATGGTCGCCGGCTTGGCGTTTACCAATGTTTCGCTGGGGATCGTCCATTCCATCGCGCATACGCTCGGCAGCTATTTCGGCCTGGCGCATGGCCTGGCCGACGCGGTGGTTCTGCCGTATATTATCTCGTATAACTCCGCGGACCCGGAAGCGGCCCGGCGCTACGGCGAGCTGGCGGCGCTGGCAGGCAAAACGGATTTTGCTGCCACGGTGTGCGAGCTGAATCAGCGGCTTGGAATCCCCGCTTCGATTGCGGAACTGGTTCCCGATCAGGCGGCGTACGAGGCGGTGCTGGCCCCCATGGCGGAAATGGCCCTTGCGGACGGCTGCACCAAAACGAATCCGATCATTCCGGATGCTTCCGGCTTTGCCGAGCTGTTCCAAAGAATTTATAAAGGATGAATGCCATGAAATTGATTTGCTACCTCTCAAACGGGTACCCCAATCTGGAAGAGAGCGCCAAAATTGCCGGAATCTATGCCGAGGGCGGCTGCGACATCATCGAGATCGACCTGCCCTCCCGCAATCCGTATCTGGAAAGCGAATACATCGCGGGGCGAATGGCATCCGCGCTGAGCGCATGCGACGACTATGAGCGCTACATGGAGAACATCCTGAAAATCCGGTCGGAACATCCCAAGGTAAGGCTCATCGTGCTTTGCTATGAGAATACCGTACTTGAAATCGGCGTGGAAAAATTCGCAGATTTCTGCCTGAATAACGGTCTCGAGGATCTGATCTTCGTAGGCCTTTCGGATGAAACCGCGAAAAACCGCCTGATCGAGCGCGGAATGCATGTTTCGTGCTATGTGCAATTCCCGATGCATCCTGAGGAAGTCGAATCCGCCAAACAGTCGAATGGCTTTGTTTATATGCAGGCAAAACCCGGCCCGGGGCAAATCAACCCCGAATACCCCACGCTGGCAGACTGCATCCGCCACCTGCGCGAAAGCGGCATCAGCCGTGAAATTTACTGCGGGGTTGGTGTTTCCACGCCGGAGGATTTCAAAATGGTGCAGCAATCCGGCGGCGACGGAGCCTTTGTCGGCAGTACCGTCTTAAAGCTTTACAATAAGCCTGAGGAGCTGAAAGCAACGATTCAAGCGTTTAAGCGTGCGGATCAGCACTAAGCTCCGGTCCCTGCGGCAAAGCTCCGCACGGGCTGGCACGCAGAATACTGAACATCCCTCGATGCCTCGCGATCCGCGTGCCGAAATTTTGATCGAGCCCCTTGCTGCAGTACTGCGGCAGGGGGCTCTTGTTGTTTCAAAGCGGGCCGCACGGGTAAAGTGCTCAAAAAGGGAGCTTGTTTGTGGGCGCAGTTTCTGAATCGACAGAAATGCTTTTGGCGGGTATAATAAAGACGGTCGGAAACGGCGGGCAGTGGGGTACATCAAAAGAATTTTAGATAGAAATAAAGAGGAACACAATTATGAACCAATTGACTGTATTCAATATCAGCGCCCAGTTTGGAGGGGCCCATGAAGTCATTCACCCGGTGGTTTTGCAGGATGCTTCTCATCTGGTACTAATAGACTGCGGCTATGTCGGGTTTCTTCCCCAAATCGAGCAGGCGCTCACGGAAAGCGGCTTTTCCGCCCGGGATTTGACCCACGTTTATATTACGCATCAGGACCACGACCACATGGGCGCGCTGGCGGATTTAAAAAGCAAATATCCGGGTATTCAGGTGGTGGCCGGTAGGGAAGAGGCCCCGTATATTTCCGGTGCGAAAAAATCCCTTCGCCTTGCACAGGCCGAAGCCACGCAGGAGCAGCTTCCGCCGGAACAGCAGGAATTCGGCAGGGCGTTCTGTGCGCTGCTGAAAAGGGTGCAGCCGGTTCCGGTGGATGTAGAAGTAAAGGACGGCGATGTATTGGACTGGTGCGGCGGCTGCATCGTACTGGCGACGCCGGGCCATACGCCGGGGCATACCTCGCTGTATCTGCAGGAATTCCAGACACTGATCACCGGGGACGCCATCGCGCTGGAAAATGGCGCGCCGGTACTCCCGAACCCGCAGTATACACTGGATATGCCCCGGGCACAGGAATCGATGCAAAAGCTTCTGGAATATGGAGCAAAGGAACTCATCTGCTACCACGGCGGCCGGTGGATTCCTGCCTGAACGCGAAGGCTTGCCGTGGTCCCGCCCATTCGGCGCGCGGAGCTTCGGTGTAAAATGGTATGATACACGGAACAGGAGGAAACGAGTATGAACTCAATTTTTCAGCGCAGGAGCATTCGGAAATACACCTCGCAGCAGGTTTCAGAAGAAATGATCGAGCAGCTGCTCAGGGCCGGCATGGCCGCGCCCTCCGCGGGCAACGAGCGGCCGTGGGAATTCGTCGTCATTCGCGACCGTGCGGTGCTGAACGAAATCCCGAAGTTTCATGCTTTCTCCAAAATGCTGCTGGAAGCCAGTTGCGCCATTGTGGTCTGCGGCGATATGAACCGTGATCAGCTCAACGGCTTCTGGGTGCAGGACTGCTCGGCGGCTGCACAAAACATTCTGCTGATGGCGCAGGAGCTGGGGCTCGGCGCCGTCTGGCTTGGCGTTTACCCGGAGCAGGGCAGGGTACAGCCGCTTGCAAAGCTGCTGCATCTGCCGCAGAATATTGTTCCGCTGTGTATCCTTTCCGTCGGCCACCCGGCGGAAAGCCGCGGCGAGATCGATCGATTCGATCCAGGCAGAATCCACAAAGACAGATGGTAAAAAGACCGGGCCGGGG